>CBDUOH010000044.1:0-17948 GCA_965368815.1 uncultured Acidimicrobiia bacterium | reverse complement strand
CATCGATATGAGTGCTATTGTTCATATCGACAGACATCGATATGAGGAGAAATCAACGATGTACACGACAACGCCGGAAACGGGGCGGATCCAACTCGCACTCAACGTGTCGGATCTGGCCTCGTCGATCAAGTTCTATTCGGACCTCTTCGGCACCGAGCCGACCAAGCTGAGGGATGGATACGCGAACTTCGCCATTGCCGAACCACCCCTCAAGCTGATCCTGTTCGCGTCCGGTGACGCAGGGGGCACGATCAACCACCTCGGTGTCGAAGTGCCGACCTCGGCAGATGTCGACCATGCAATCGACCGCATGAAGAGTGTCGACATGTCGATCGACATCGAGCAGGAAGTGACGTGCTGCTATGCCACACAGGACAAGGTGTGGGCTGTCGCACCCGATGGCGAACGCTGGGAGTACTACACGGTGCTTGACGACAATCCTGTAGGGACGGGGGAACCAATCGCTGCTGCCGCCGGATGCGCGTGCTCCGACCCGGCCTGTGGGTGCACCCCGGAGTCGCTCGAAGCCGAGCCGGCGGCTTGCTGCACCGCGTTGGTGTAGACCGATCACTGCCCAAGCGCCCCCCGGCGACCCGGGGGGCGCTTCCGCGTGCGACAATGGCGCAAGCGAACAAACAAGGGTGACATGGTCGAAGTTCATATCGCATCCTCATTGACCGACACGCCGCCGGGCTACCCCGCGGATTGGGAGCAGGATGCTGTGTTGTTGGACGGAGGAACAGTCCGCATCCGTCCCATAGTCCCCGGGGATGCGGACGCGCTCCAGGAATTCGTGGCGAACATGTCGACCCAGACGAGCTACTTCCGATTCTTCCGGGTCAAACGAGAACTCACGCCAACCGAACTCATCGAATTCACGGAGATCGACTATCTCAGGGAGATGGCATTCGTTGCAATCGTCGATGAGCGTCTCGTCGGCGTCGGCCGGTACACGGGAACCCCGGATCGGCCCCAGGACGCAGAAGTTGCGTTCACGGTCGCCGACGACATGCAGGGACGCGGCATCGGCACGTTGCTCGTGTTCCGCACCGCTGCGTATGCGCGTCAGCAAGGGGTTACCGACTTCAAGGCGTATGTGCTCGCAGACAACCACGCCATGATGCGGGTGTTCCGCAATGCAGGATTCACATTGACCCGTGAGATCGACGAAGGCGTCTACACGGTGTCGATCCCCACCGAGGAATCTGCCTCCGTGATGACGGCCGAAGGCGAGGCGGAACGAAGAGCGACGGCCGCAAGCCTCATGCCGCTGTTCTACCCGGCGTCGATCGCCGTGATCGGTGCAAGTCGATCGAAGACCTCGATCGGTGGGCGCCTGTTCAACAACATCATCAATGCCGACTTCACCGGGCCGGTCTACCCCGTGAATCCGCGAACCACGGTCGTTCGGTCGATCCCCTCCTACAAATCGGTCCTCGACATAGAGGCACCGGTGGATCTTGCCTTCATCGTCGTCCCCGCTGCCCATGTCATCGACACGGCGCGCCAATGCGCCAAGAAGGGTGTCAAGGCGCTGTGTGTGATCTCGGCAGGTTTCTCGGAGACCGGTCCCGAAGGCGCCAAGCTCGAGAAGGAGCTCCTTGAGATCGTGCGTTCGGCTGGCATGCGGATGGTCGGTCCGAACTGCATGGGATTGCTCAACACCGATCTCGCCGTGAGCTTCGACGGACAGTTCGGACCCATCGTGCCCCCACGAGGCAACGTTGCGATGTCGTCGCAGAGTGGAGCGCTCGGGCTGGCAATCCTGGACTACGCAACAGATCTCAACATCGGGATCTCGACCTTCGTGTCGGTGGGGAACAAAGCTGACGTGTCGGGCAACGACCTTCTCCTGTTCTGGGAGGATGACCCCAACACCGACGTCATCCTGTTGTACGTCGAGTCGTTCGGTAATCCAAGGCGCTTTTCTCGGATCGCACGTCGAATCGGGCGGAACAAGCCCATTGTCGCGGTCAAGTCAGGACGAACCGCCGCCGGGGCGAAGGCCGCATCGAGCCACACCGGGTCGCTCGCGAGCCTCGACGTGGCCGTGGATGCATTGTTCTCACAGGCCGGAGTCATCCGTGTGACGACACTTGAGGAGCTGTTCGATGTCACGGCGCTGCTCGCAAACCAGCCTGTCCCTCGCGGCAGAAGGGTCGGCGTGGTCACGAACGCAGGCGGTCCTGCAATCCTTGCGGTCGATGCGCTTGAGTCAGAAGGTCTTGAAGTGCCGACGTTCTCGGACGAGCTGCAGGACCATCTGCGGTCGTTCCTGTCAAACGATGCGGCCGTGGCCAATCCCGTCGACATGATTGCGGCTGCTGGCCCCGATGAGTATGAGAAAGCAATCGCGGCGCTCCTCGCAACAGACGAGATCGATGCCTTGATCGCCCTGTACATCCCGGCGTCGATCGAGGGAACCAAAGAAACAGCCGTGGCGATCCGTCGCGCAGCCGAGGGAGCGAGCGGCGACAAGACCTTCCTGAGTGTCTACATGGACTCGGCGGGCGCTCCGACGGAACTTGCGAGCGAGCTGGCGCGGTTTCCCGCTTTCTCGTTCCCTGAACGGGCTGCTCAGGCCCTCGCCAAGGCAGTTGGCTACGCCGAGTGGCTCGAAAAGCCGATCGGGAACGTGGTCACCTTCTCCGACATCGATGTCGAGCGGGCGACGGAACACATCCGTACGGCTATCCCTGACACTGACGGTGAGCAGGTCTGGTTGGAGCCTGATGCCGTCGATCAGGTGCTCGACAGCTACGGGATCCGGATTCCACGTTCCCAGGTGGTCGCCACCGTCGAGGAGGCGATTGCGTTCGCCCACGAGATCGGCGGACCGGTTGTGCTCAAGGTGGTTTCCGCATCGGCGGTGCACAAGTCCGACGTGGGTGGTGTCGCACTCAACCTCGTCGGCGACGACGCAGTGCGAAGCGGATTCGACCGTGTGACCGCAGCTGTTCCGGATCCCGAAGGTGTTCTGGTCCAGGAGTTCGTCGATGGTGGGCACGAGGTGCTCATCGGTATGGTCGAGGACCCGAACTTCGGACCCCTCCTCGGATTCGGACTCGGAGGCGTCTTCGTCGAGCTGATCGGCGATGTGGCGTTCCGCATCCATCCGCTCACGGACCTCGATGCGCGGGAGATGATCTCACAGGTCAAGTCCGCCCGGCTGCTCGAGGGCTATCGAGGCGAACCAGCCGGTGACATCGAGGCGGTGATCGAGACGCTCCTCCGGGTGTCGGCGTTGATCGACAACCACCCTGAAATCGTCGAGATGGACCTCAATCCGGTCAAGGTTGCCGCGCCGGGAGAAGGCGTCACCGTGGTGGATGCCCGGATCAAGATTCGCCGAGTCGGAGGCCGATGGATACCATCACGCCACGATCAGCCGATGCGGTTGTAGGAGGCTTCGATGGACGTACGTGACTTGATGACAACTGACGTGGTCGCGGTCGCCCCCACGACCTCGATCCGGGACGCTGCTCGGTTGATGTTCCGCTATCAGGTCTCGGGTCTTCCCGTGGTCGATGTCGAAGACCGTGTGCTCGGCATCATCACCGAGGGGGACTTCCTCCGCATGGAGATCGAGCGCATCGACTCAGGTGTCGTGCCGAGCGAGGTCGGTGCTGTGATGTCGACCGAGGTCAAGACGATTCCACCTGACATGGACGTGATCGGCGCAGCGAGATTCCTTCAGGCCCAGGACGTCAAACGTCTCGTGGTGGCCGAGGACGGTCGACTGGTGGGCATCATCTCACGAGCCGACTTCGTGGCGGCATTCACCCGTCCGGACGATCTGATCGAAGACGAGATCCGGGAAGACCTGATTCGCCGCGTCCTGTTCGTCGATCCCGAGACGGTTGATGTCGAAGTCACCAACGGTGTCGTCACGCTCGTGGGCGCGATCGGGACGAGAACCGAGGCGCGGTTGATGGTGGAACTCGCCAGAAGGCTTGATGGGGTGGTGGAGGTCCAGAGCGATCTGACCTGGCGCATCGATGACACGGCTGACACCAGCGGCGCGTGACGGAGTCTCCCTCGACGGTCGCCTTCACGGGGGCGGATCCGGCTGAAACCGACGTCGTGGTCGTCCACGCAACGGGCTTTTGCAAGGAAGTGCTGGTCCCGATGATGCGACCAGTACAGGCTGAGAACCCAGCTCTGAGGGTCACGTGGCTCGATCAGAGAGGACACGGCGAATCGGCTCCCCATCCTGGACCATTCGACTGGGATGCCCTTGCACGTGATGTGCTCGTGGTTCTGGACGGCGCCGGCCAGCCGGTCGGCATCGGGCATTCGAGCGGCGGTGCGGCCATCGCCCGTGCCGAGATCCTTGCACCGGGGACGTTCTCGCAGCTGATTCTGATCGAGCCGATCATCTTCCCTCCGCCGTATGAGCGGCGTGATATCCCGCTTGCCGCAGGCGCCGAGAGGCGACGACGCTCGTTCTCGTCACGCGACGACGCGCGAGAAAGGTTCGGCGCGGGACCGTTCGCGGACTGGGATCCGGAAGTCCTCCGGCTGTATGTGGATCACGGGTTCGCCCAGACCGAGGATGGGTGGACTTTGCGTTGTGAGCCGTGGGTCGAGGCGGACTTCTACCGCGAGGGGTCCAACGTCGACACGTGGGACCGTCTCGATCAGATCTCGTGTTCCGTCACGGTCGTGACGGGGGCACGATCGGACTCACATCAGGATCCGTACCTTGGATCGTTGCTCAATCAATTCGCTCGTGCCGATCTCGTGATCCTTGATGAGCTCGGTCACCTCGCCCCGATGGAGGGTCCCGAGATCGTCGGTGCGTGCATCGCGTCGGTCATCGACGGCCCGCAGGTCGGCCCTACCATCGCCTGATGCGACTTCTCACCGAACAGCAGATGAGCGACCTGTCGGCGAAGCTGGGCCGAAGCACGGGCCCCCGGGTTGCTTCGATTGCGACTGACAATGATCCCTTCGACTTCGCAAGGACGGGCGCCGCTCTCGTCGACAGGGCTGTGGCTTTCTCGGCGCCCGACGGTGTTCGGCTGGCAGGTCTGGGCACTGCCTGGCGGGCCTCAGCCTCGGGGCAGGGACGGTTCAATATCCTCAAATCTGCGGTGACCGAGCGCGGCCTCGGGGATGTGAAGGCGTTCGTTGGTTTCTCCTTTCTCGATGAGCCCCACGAAAGCGACGTCTGGGCCGGCTATGCCGCCGCCGAGGTGTTTGTGCCTCGCATCGGGATCGAAGGTACGGAATCGGGTGCGACGGTGACCGTCGTGATCCCGGAAGGTGAGGACGCCGAGCCGACCCTCGAGCTGTTGGGCTCGATGCGACACCCCGGGTGGGCGGCGACTGTCGACACCGGGGATCACTCGACGGAATCGCGTCCCGCGGTGGGGGTCTGGGCCGATCAGGTGCGAAAGGCGTTGTCCGCGATCGCTGGCGGTGAGGTCGACAAGGTCGTGCTCGCACGATCCGTTGTCGTACGCTCGAGCCAACCTCCTCCCATTCTGCGGATGTTCAGGTCCCTCGTCCGCTCCTACCCCGAGTGCTACAACTTCGCATGGAAGTCGGGTGACGCCGTCTTCATGGGCGCGAGCCCTGAACTGCTCGCATCCGTTCGCAAGGGCGTATTCCGGGCCAACCCGCTCGCCGGGAGCGCTCCGCGAGGCGAAGGTTCCGCCGAAGATGATGCGATCGGGGAGCGACTGATGTCCTCGCCGAAGGATCGCAGGGAGCACGATCTCGTGGTTGCGGACATGGCTGTCAATCTGGCGCCGCTCGTGTCCCCGATCGTCGTTCCGGACGAGCCGTCGCTGAAGAAGATGGCGAGTGTGCAGCACCTGTCGACGGTCATCGAGGGTTCGGTTGCGGACGGCGTCGGGCTCTTCGATGTGTTGGATGCCGTGCATCCGACGCCTGCTGTCGGTGGTGTGCCAACCGAAGCGGCCATTGCGCTCATCGAGGACATCGAGGAGATCGACAGGGGCTGGTACACCGGGGGACTCGGCTGGGTCGACTCCTCCGGCGGTGGTGCAATTGCGATTGGCCTGCGGTGCGGCTTGATCCGAGGGACGACGACCCATCTATTCGCTGGTGCCGGCATCGTCGAGGGTTCCGAACCGACCGCCGAATTGGACGAGACCCGGCTCAAACTGGTTCCGCTGATGAACCTACTGACCGCGTCCTAGAGCAGAACGCACAGCTTCACGCACACGATCATGGAGCTCGAGATTGGCGGTCCTGTCGGTCCCGATCTCGATCAGGCTCGGGCGGATCGGAGTCGAGAGGGTGGTGGAGAAATCTGCCGCCGAACCGACGGTGGTCGCAGCCAGACCCATTGCATCGGCGATTGTCGTGAGGGACAGTCCGTGCGGCGTGCCCCAGTGTCGTTCGTACAGGTCGTGGGACACGGTGCCGGACCTGTGCTGGGGCAGGAACGAGAAGATGCCGCCGCCGTCGTTGTTGATCACGACGATGCGCAGCGGTGCACCGAGCCTTGCAGCCTCGGCGAGGGCCGTCGCGTCATGGAGCGCCGCCACATCTCCGACAAGTACGGTGGTCGGAACTCCTGACACCGCGCAACCTATCGCGGAGCTGATCGTGCCGTCGATGCCGTTGACACCACGATTGCCGATCACCGTGACGTCGGAACGCACCCCTCCGAATGTGTCGATGTCGCGGATCGGCATGGAGGACCCGACATAGACAACCGAGTCAGTAGGCACGTGACGGACGGTGAGAGCTGCGATCAGAGGCTCGGAAGGGAACGTACCTTCGAGGATCGGCTCGATCGCCCGTGCGGCGAGCGAGTCGAGTTCCTGCCAAGCCTCGAGAAAGCCCGGATCGGCCTTCACCGTAACCCCGGCTGCAATGACATCGCGAGGGTGAGCCTCGATATGGGTCGCAGCGCCGAACGGATCCGAGAGCCGGGACCGGTTGATCAGGATCTGTGGCACTTCACACGACTCAAGCCACTGCGAGACGGCTTTGGAAGGCGACAGCGATCCGAATCTGAGCACGACGTCGGGAGGTTCGAGATCGAGGGCGCCAGCAGAAGCAAGTAGGTCAGCGTGCACGATGGTGGATCCAGATGCCGGTCGTGCCTGTGGATCAGCAAGCAATGGAGCGCCAAGCTGTTCTGCGAACGCCCCGAGCTGTGGCGGGAACCCGGAGCCGAGGAAACCACCGCTGATGATGAGAACGCGCTGACCGTCACGCAGGCCAAGTCGGGGTGCCGATGACTCCGACGCAGTACGACCGGAGGATTCGATGCGGGCGGCCGGGGGAATCGCGTCCGGTGTGAGCGGCTCGTCGAGCGGGATGTTGATGTGAACAGGTCCGGGGATGCCGTCCACTGCTGTCGAGACGACGGCCGAGGCGGTACCGGGGAGTCCGATGACCCCGACGTCGAGATCGAGAGATGCTTTGACGTGGCTTCCGTACAGGTCGGATTGATCCATGGTTTGGGGGCTGAACGTGCCTCGGAGTCTGATCGGGCGGTCAGCCGTCACGACGATCATCGGAGTTGCTGACTGGTCGGCTTCGACGACGGATGGGAAGTAGTGCGTTGCTGCTGAACCGGACGTACACACGACCAGCGCAGGCGTGCCCGTTGCCTTTGCGAAGCCGAGCGCCATGAATCCGGCGGACCGCTCATCGCGGATGGACACGTCGGCGATGTCGGGATGCGTTGCGAGAGCCAGCGTGACCGGCGTGTTGCGTGAACCGGGGGAAACGAACGCTGTCGTGATGCCAGCGCTTACGAGTTCGGCGACAAAGTCACGCAGCGCGAGTGCAGTCGCGTCGGGCTGATTCATGCGGCGAGCCTACCGACCACCGAACCAATCGTGGATTCGAAGGCCACCGTCAAAAGACGATGCCGAGCGCCAGCATCAGGGCAGCGAGGAGTTGCAGCTGCGCCGTGCCCTTGAGGACCGATATGAGCTCCGGTCCCGTTGTTGCGGTGTTCACGGTCTGGACAAGCGGGATCCCGAGAGGTGCCACGACCAGCGCAATGAGGCACATCGCCGGAAGGAGTCCGGTCAGTGCGCCGAATGAGATGGTGATGGCGGCGGCCAGGAGGGTGAGGGTGAACAGCCGTCGTGCGTTTGCCCGCCCGAGGATGACCGCAAGCGTGCGCTTGTTGGCAACTGCATCCGTTTCGATGTCCCTGATGTTGTTCGCCTCCAGGATCGCGGCGGCGAGGAGTCCCATGACCACACCACCCACCCAGACCTCCGAAGGTGTGGACATGTCGTACACGTACCGGGTGCCGACGGTGGCAACCAATCCGAAGAAGATGAAAACGAAGAGCTCGCCGAGCCCGTAGTAGCCGTAGGGGATGGGTCCATTGGTGTAACCGAGCGCGGCGATGATGGAGATGACACCGATGGCGATGATGACCCAGCCTGCATACCACGCCAGATACAAGCCACCGATTGCCGCGATGCCGAAAGCCACAGCGATGCCGAGTTTCATCTCTGCCGGGCGTATGAGACCCGCCGACACAGCCCGCATCGGGCCGATGCGTTCGTGGGTGTCGGCTCCTTTGTGTGCATCGGCGAGGTCATTGGCGTAGTTGACCCCGATCTGGATGGCGAGCGCTGAAACGAGGATGACGACCAACGGCAAGAGGGCTGCGACGGTGTCACTCCATGCGCTTGCAGTTCCCACGATGACAGGAGCGACCGCTGCCGGAAGCGTTGCAGGGCGGGCGGCAATGACCCATCTGTTCGTCACGAGGCGATCCTCAGAACTGCCACGGGAACCGCGAGAAGTCCTGCGGACGCTTCTCGAGGAATGCGTTTCGTCCTTCCTCGGCCTCCTCGGTTCCGTATGCGAGTCTGGTGGCTTCGCCAGCGAACAGCTGCTGGCCCACGATCCCCTCGTCCGGAAGATTGAACGCGTACTTGAGCATCTTTTGCGCGGTGGGGCTCTTCGTGGTGATCTCACCCGCCCATTCGAGTGCGACGGCTTCAAGCTCGCCGTGTGGGACGACGGCGTTCACCATGCCCATGTCGAAGGCGTCCTGGGCGCTGTAGTCACGACCGAGGAAGAAGATCTCCCGTGCCCGTTTCTGGCCGACCTGGCGGGCGAGAAGGGCCGACCCGTATCCGGCGTCGAAGCTTGCGACATCGGCATCGGTCTGCTTGAAGATCGCATGTTCTTGGGACGCGAGGGTGAGATCGCACACGACATGCAGGCTGTGTCCTCCCCCCACAGCCCACCCGGGTACGACAGCGATGACCACTTTGGGCATGAATCGGATCAGTCGCTGGACTTCAAGTATGTGCAGGCGTCCCAGCCCCGCGGCATCGGCATCGGCCCCCTCCTCGTATTGGTAGCCGTCCTTGCCGCGGATTCGTTGATCGCCGCCTGAGCAGAAGGCCCACCCCCCGTCCTTCGGTGATGGGCCGTTGCCGGTGAGAAGCACACATCCCACATCAGACGTCATCCGCGCGTGGTCGAGTGCCTGATAGAGCTCGTCGACCGTCTTGGGACGGAACGCGTTGCGGACCTCTGGACGGTTGAAAGCGATCCGCACTGCGCCGACGTCCCGAGCGCGATGGTACGTGATGTCCTCGAACCGGAATGCCTCGACGGGAGTCCACCGGCTCGGCTCGAATATTTCTGAGACCACGGTTCCTCCGACAACGTCGACCGACGGTACTGTAATGACCATGCCGACCCAGACCCCGATTCGTTGGCTCCAAGAGCGCGCCGCAGCTGATCCCGCGCGCCTGTGCATCGTCACACCCGGAGGATCCATCACGTACGGTGGCCTCTGGGACATGGTGCGCTCCCGCGCCGCTGTACTTGCGGCCAGCAGCTCCGAGGGGCGCCTCGTACCCGTCCGTGCGACCCTTGAACTCGGGAGCATCGCGGAAATCCTCGCGACGTCGGCGGCCGGATCCGTTCCGCTCCCTCACCGCGCCGGGGCCCCGGTGTTCGATGCCGGGTCCGTGTCCGACGATGCAGTCTGCGTCGCGACCTCGGGTTCGTCGGGATCCCAACGGATCGTTCGGATCTCGTCGGCCAATATCGAGGCGTCCGTGGCTGCCTCACGTGATCGTCTCGATACCGGTCCCGACGACCGTTGGCTCCTCTGTCTCCCGATCGACCATGTTGGGGGCCTCAGCATCCTGTGGCGATCATTCGAGGCCGGCGGGTCGGTGGCCATGGCACCGTTCAATCTCGATCTGCCCCGGTTCATGCAGACATCGCAGCCGACCGTTGCTTCGATGGTCCCCACCATGGCGTATCGATTGATGCGCGCCGATCCAGAAGAACTCGCAGCGCTCAGATTCCTGCTGATCGGTGGTGCTCGGACCCCTCCTGACCTGAGAATCTCTGCTGCCCAACACGGCGTCACGCTGCTGCGGTCATACGGGGCAACCGAAACGACTTCGCAGATCGCGACGAGCACCGCACCCGATGACCCCGACGATCCGAGCGTCGGTTTCCCCCTCGAGGGCGTCGATGTGCGCATCGTCGCCGGTGCGGGCCAGACGGCCATCACCGGATCGGTTGGTCGTATCGAGGTCGATGGTCCGACCGTGAGCCCCGGCTACTTCGGAGAGCCGCCGAGGACCGGACCATTTCTCACGAGTGACCTCGGGAGCATGACCACCGACGGACGCCTCACCGTCCACGGAAGGATTGACGACATGATCCTCAGCGGCGGGGAGAATGTGTTCCTGTCCACGGTGACCGACGCCGCAAGATCGATCGGGGGAGTCAACGACGCGGTGGCAGTCGGGGTGCCGGATCCCGAGTGGGGCACAGCCGTCGTGGTGGTGGTTGATACGTCACGACGGATTGATGCCCTGGATGGGGAGATTCGTCAGGTCCTCCGCCGCCGAGAGGTACCCAAGAAATGGGTCACCGTGGATTCGATCCCGATGCTGTCGAACGGGAAGCATGACATGGCCGCGATCAGGGACCTCGCGGTCTCCCGCTAGGGTCGCTGTCATGGATCTGGGACTCACGAACAAGAAGGCGCTGGTGGCCGCGGCATCGCGGGGCCTCGGTTTCGCTGTTGCAAGGACGCTGGCCTCGGAGGGTTGTGTGGTTGAGATCTGTTCGCGATCGATCGACAATGCGCGTGATGCTGCACAGCGCATCGGCACAGAGACGGGATCGTCGGTGTCCGCGGTAGCGGTCGACGTGTCCGACGCTGCCGCCATCGGGTCCTGGATCGACGACGCCGCGCGACGACTCGGCGGTCTCGACATCGTCGTGCCGAACGCAGGTGGTCCGCCGGCAGCACGATTCAACGACACCGACCCGGACGCGTGGGACGATGCGTATCGCCTCACGCTCAGGTCCGCAATGGCGTTTGCCCGGTCGTCCTATCCGCATCTCGGCGCGGGAAGCGCCATGTTGTACCTCACCTCGACGTCGGCGAAGGAACCCATCGAGGCGATTTCACTGTCGGGCGTGTTCAGGGCCGGCGTCGCAACGCTCGCCAAGACGCTGTCGCGCGAGTGGGCGCCGGACGGAATCAGGGTCAACCACCTGATCCCTGGCCGCATCGCAACGGAACGAGTCGAGCAGCTGGATCAACATGCGGCTGAAACGTCGGGCATCGATATCGAGGAGCAACGTCGGCGTGTTGCCGCAAGCATCCCACTTGGCCGGTACGGAGAGCCCCATGAGTTCGCGGCGGCGGCCGCGTTTCTGGTCTCCCCAGCGGCTTCGTACATCACGGGCGCAACGCTGCAGGCCGACGGTGGTTTGATCCACTCAGTCTGACGACAGCCCGATCTTCGCCATGAACGCTTCAGCGTTCGGCTCCCGTCCGAGGAACGCACGCAGGTGCTCGATCGCATCGCGCGAGTATCCCTGCGCCAACACCTCTTTGCGGTAGCGGGCACCGACGGCAGGCGACATGACACCCTCCTGTTCGAACACTGAGAACATGTCGTCGCCGTACACCATGGACCAGAGGTAGCCGTAGTAGCCGGCGTCGTACGCATCCATCAGATGGCCGAATCCCGCGGCCATGAAGGTGTCCTCATGGATCGGGATCTGGGTGAGTGCGTGCTGGGCCCTGTCGATGGCCTCGAGATCGGGCTCGGGTCCCGATGTGTGGAGCGCAAGGTCGAGGTTGCCCAGATAGACCTGTCGCAACAGTTTGAGGGCGATGTTGTGGTCCCGAAGTTGGGTGAGTTTGGCCACGAGCTCCTCGCCGATGGGCTCACCTGTTGCGTGATGTGTGGCGAAGGTCCGGAGAACGCCCGCATCCCAGGTCCAGTTCTCCATGATCTGGGATGGTGCTTCGACGAAGTCCCACTCGGTGTCGGCCCCTGAGAATCTGGCAAGGTCGACTTCGGTGAGACAGTCGTGGAGAACGTGACCGAACTCGTGGAAGAGGGTCACGACCTCGTCGTGCTTGAGGAGGGATGGTCGGTCCTTCGTTGGTTTGGTGAAGTTGCACAGGACGGCCGCATACGGGGTGCGATACGAGCCGTCGTCCAATCGGCACCCGGCTTGGAGCGGCCAGCATGCTGCGTGGGTGAACTTGCCGTCGCGAGGGTGGAGATCGAGGAAGAACACCGCAATCGGGGCGTCTGCATCGGCGTCGATGATCCGGTACGTCCGCACGTCAGGGTGCCACGTCGGGATGTCCTGCACCTGCTCGTAGCGGATCCCGAGCACCCGCCCTGTGACGTCGAACATGCCCGCAATCACATGCTCGAGCGAAAAGTATTCGGCGACGGTGTTCTGATCGACACCGAAATCGGTTCGTTCCTGTTGGGTGTCATAGAACCCCCAGTCCCAAGCCTGGAGTGTCTCGCCGGGGTGATCGGCCTCGAGCAGTGATTGCAGGGCCGATTTCTCGTCGGCGGCCAGTTCGGTGAGGCCGGGAACGATGCTGTCGTACATCGTGCGAACCGACGGAACGTCCGCCATCTTGAGCTCCATCTGGTGATGGGCCCACGTCTCGTAGCCGAGGAGTTCTGCGATCCGCGCTCGAACACCGATCGCCTCGGCGAGAAGCGGTCGATTCGCTGCCGTTGCCCGATTGAGGAACTTGTGCTGTAGCCGACGTCGGTTGTCCCTGTTCGCCGCCTGTTGCATGAACGGCACGTAGTCGGGATAGTCGAGTGTGACCCGCACCGTATCGGGAGCGTCGCCTGCCCCGAGTCCCGCAATGTAGGTCTCGGGGAGCCCGTCGAGGTCGTCGCGAGCGACGTCGATGTGGTCCGAGTATTCGGCGAGGTTCCGTGAGAAGGCAACGCCGAGTTCGATGAGGCGGTTTCGCAGTTCCCGGAGCTCGGATTGCTCGACCGGGCCGAGTTCGTGGCCCGCTCGTCGCAGATCGCGGTGCCACAGCTTCGTGGATCGTTGCTCCAGCCCCGTCAGAACCTCGGGGTCGACCTGGCTGACGACCCGGAAGAGGTCGGGCCGGAACACGAGATCGGTGCTCCACTTGTCGAGCTGTTCCTTTGCGGCGTTGCCGGCGTCGCGCACGGCCTTGTCTGTGTGGCAATGGGCGAGAAACGGACCGTAGCCAGCAGCGTCCGAGATGATGCGGAGTGCTTCGTCGAGTGGTGCGATGCACGAATCGTATGAGGGTTCGGCGCTGCCTACGGCGAGATCGACAAGCGCTTCGGCTTCATCGATGGCGGTCTGCGTGGCTTTGGTAATCGACTGGACGGTGGCTGTTGAGAGGTCGTACTGCATGGCGGTCAGCGTACCCGCGCCTCGGTGTCTTTTTGGAGCCAGCCCGGGTTTCGGATGGCAGGTTCGTTGCTACTCGACCGGACCGACGACGAAGACCACGGGCAGGTGCTCGACACCGACATCGGGTCCGGTCGTGAGCTCGATCGGTGTGGCATCCTCCGACATCAGAACGACGTCGAGAGGCAGCCCGAGCCAACCACCGATGACGGGAATCCCGGACGACCGTGACGTGGCGAGGTACCCGGAGCCTTTCGTCGCATCGCGTAGACCCGTAGCGGTGAGGAATTCACTCATCGTCGAGGTCCATACGGTGGCTCCCAGATTGCCGACGACGACAACGGGCGCTGTTGCGGCGGCTGAAAGCGAAGCAATCGTGTCCAGCCTCGCCTGGAGCCGGTCAGCCTTGTCAGCGGACGTAGCCATGGGGCCCCAAGCGGTGAGGATCTCGTACGAGCCCGTCGTGTCGCCGGCCGTGATGCGGATCACCGTGTCGGATCCGACGCCGGTGGGCGTCACTGCCACCTCCCACTGCTGCTTTGCCAGGATGACCATTCCGGCCGTGTTGTCGACATCGGGCTCGACGAGCACAACCCAGTCGCTGTCCTCATGGGCGACCTCGCGGGACACGACCGTTGATGCACCCGCAAGAAGCAGGAGGTCGGCATCGGACTCCTCAAGCCATGTGAAACCAGCAAGCCGATCGTCGAATCCACCAGACACGTCGAGTTGGACGATCCGCAAGCTGTCCTCTCCCGTGGATTCCGGCTGTGCCCCGAGCCACATCGGGACGATCAGAGCACCGTTGACCACGGCGGTTCCGACGAGGATGATCAGGAACCACCCCTTGGCGATGAGGGCGTAGATGACGGACGCCACGAGCAGGAGCCAGAAGAGATGCCAACGGAGGTTCGCAGCGAAGTCGAACGGCCACCAGGTGGTCCCGAAGAACCCGACGACAGTGGCGAGGGCGGCAATGCCGCCCACGATCATGGACCCTACGATGAGGAACAGGCGAAAGCCCGCAACGGTCCCGGTGTCTGTCCAAGCAATCACAATCCGAAAGCGTACAGGTATCCATCGCGTGAACCGATGAATATCTGCCCATTCCAGATGGCGGGCGTTGCCTCGATACATCCTCCTTGTGTCAGAACTGCCTCCCACATCAGGGCCGGTGCGAGCGGATCGGCAAGGCTGTACGCACGCAATCCACGATCCTCGCTCACACAGTTGGTGACGATGATCAGCGTGTCGTCGACGATGAGCGGCGACGACCATGCGTTGACGCCCACGTAGTCGGTCCAGACGACCTCGCCGGTGTCGGTGTCGACAGCGAGAATGTCACCGCTGTCGGCCACCACGAAGATGAGGCCGTCCTCGTGGAGCGCCGGGGTGGCCCATGCGCCTGTGTCCTGACCCCGGGCGGCAGGTATGTCGACACTCCACACGATCGGATCGAGGCTCGTCAGGCTTGTCGCAGGAATCGACGTGTCGAGTTTCACCAACTGGCCGACCTCCCGGACGCGACGTGCTGCTGTGTTGTTCGTCTTCTCGTGGTCTGCGTGGGCGACGACGTACAAGTATCCCTCGGCATCGATGAGCGGTGTTGCATCCGTGTCGTCGCCCATCCAGAAATCGAAGAAGACCTCCGCATTGCCGTTCTCGACGTCCGAGACGTCGACGCCGACAACACGTCCGGCGCTGGTTGCGTAGTACGCCTTCTGACCGAACACGACGGTCGACCCCTCAACGGACTGTTGCCGCCCGAGCAGGTCGAACAACTCGTCGGACCATGCCGGCATCTCGAACACGACCTCTGGATCGACGGTCACTTTGCCATCGGCGTCGTATCCGCGGTTGAGCTTGATGGCGAACCACCACGAGTTCTCACCGCCGACGTACAACATGTCGTCCACCACCACAGGGTTCGAATCCCAGTCGTCGTTCCACATCCCCTCCACCGACTTGGCGTGCAGCGACCACAGTTCGGTGACCTCATCGCCGTCGAGCGCGAGGATCCGGAACCGCGGATCGCGCGAACCTGAATACAGCAGCGGGTACCCATCGGGGTCAAGCGTCGGCGTTCCCTTGATGATGTCGCCCATGTCGTAGTCGGGGCGGAGGCGTTCGCCGGTTGACGCATCGAGGAAGTGCAGCTTCTTGTCGTAGGCACCGAATATGACCTCGGTCGTCCCGTCAGCGAGCTCGTGGACAAGTGGCTGACCGGTCCAGCCCATGCCCGACCACCACTTCTGTTCCTGTCCGACCGGCGACAGCCCTGACATCGGCTCGTTCGGGAATCGCCACAGCTGCTTGGGCGCGGTCTGTGGGATCGGCCCGGTCCCGTAGAACGTCCGTGTGGGATTGCCCCGGAACATGGTCAAACCGACGACGTCGCCCCACGGCTTGAACACCGTTTCAGCCGTGACCACACCGGTGGGGCGTTCGGGGAGGGTGGTCGTGGTCGTCGAAGAGGTGGCAGTCGGATCCGTCGTACCGGTGGCATCCGGGACGGTCGTGTCCGTCGGGGGAGGCAGCGTCGTCACGGTCCCGGTCGGGTCGACGGCGATGACGTTCTCACCCCCGGCGACACAGGCCGACACACCGAGTGCAAGGGAGATGAACAGCAGGGAGGCTTTCCGCATCGTGGGCGAGTGTAGAGAGCGGCCTCCAATAGTCGGGTCTTGGCTGCGCTCCGTAGGCTGGGGCGCATGGATGGCACATGGCGCTTCGTCAAGAACTGGTACGCAACCGCTTCGGACATGATGCGGACAGGTGACCCACTGCTCATGGGCGCCGCAATCGCGTACAACTCGTTGTTCGCCCTGTTCCCGCTCGCCATCGCGTTCTTTTCGATCGTGACCTTCTTCGACACATCGAGCAGGATCTACGTGAATGTGATCAAGGCAATCGACACCGTGCTACCTGATGAAATTGCCTCGTTCTTCATCGACATCGTCGGTGACTCGGTCGATGCGCTGTCGAGCGAGCGGCTGGTGATTGTCGGTGTTTCGGTTCTCATCGCCTTGTGGTCGGGCTCACGCGCTGTCTATGCGGTGCAGAAGTCGCTGCGGCTCGTCCAAGGGGTCGATGAGCACCGTGGCTATGTCCAGGCGCGGCTCACGGGCGTGGTCGTCACAACCGCAGGGGCAACATCCCTGATCGCTGCCTACCTCGTCCTCCTCAACAGCGGAGGAGCCTGGGATGCGTTCACGGACTTCGTCCACTTCCCTTCGGTCGGGTTCACGCAGGCACTCGTCGGGATGATCGGGCTCTGGTGGGTCGGCTTGCTCCTGTGGGCGGTATATCGGTTCGGACCACCGCAACCGCTGGATCACGCCGTGACCTCGGCGGTCGTGGTCACCGGCATCTGCGTGGGAGGAACCCTGCTGTCCCAACTTGTCCTGCCGTCCGTGGACGTGGCGTCGGTCGCCGTGTTCGGGGCAGTCGGTCTCGTCCTCGTATGGTTGTATTTCATCGGGATCGTCGTCATCGCTGTCCCGGTCGGGGTGATCGGTTTCTACGCCGCGTTGGAGACCCACAGGCAGCGGTAGGCTGGAAAGAGTGTCTGAGCAACGCCCCCGACTCAGGGATCTCACGAAAGGTCTGAGCCTGCTGTGGCGCGTGCTGGGACGCTACCGCAAGGTGACCGTCATCTCGATCGCCGGAGCAATCCTGTGGATGGCATCGGTCGTCGTGCTTCCGTACCTCGTGGGCGCAATC
The DNA here is from genome assembly GCA_965368815.1 of uncultured Acidimicrobiia bacterium. Classification (GTDB taxonomy): domain Bacteria; phylum Actinomycetota; class Acidimicrobiia; order Spongiisociales; family UBA5794; genus UBA5794. The sequence goes on along the minus strand of CBDUOH010000044.1, from coordinate 554 downwards.
GTCGACCATGCGGTCGCAGGGGAATCCGACGAGCTTCTCCTGCTGTTCGTGTGGCTGCTCGTCGTCGGCGCCGTCCAGGCGGTAGGAATCGGCGTACGTCGCTACTACGGCTTCAAGCTGTCGTACCGCGCCGAGGCGGACGTCCGGAACCGCATCTTCACCCACATCCAGCGGATGGAGTTCAATTTCCATGACGCAACGTCCACGGGTGAACTGATGGCGCGTGCCTCGTCCGATCTGTCCCAGATGCGGTTGATTCTCTCGATGCTTCCGATCACCCTCGCGAACCTCGCCATGTTCCTCGTTGTCACGTCGGTCCTCATCGTGATCGATCCCGTGCTCGGATCGGTCGCGGCACTCATGATTCCCGCGTTGTTGCTGACGTCGGCGAGATTCGCATCCCGGGTCGTCGGGTACTCGTTCGAGCTCCAGGAGCGGCTGTCCGGGCTGTCGCACGTCGTCGAGGAATCCGTGACCGGTATCGAGGTGATCAAGAGCTATGGCCAGGAACTCCGCCAGCAGCGGAAGCTGGAGAAGAGCGCACAGTCGATCTT
>CBDUOH010000043.1:0-18173 GCA_965368815.1 uncultured Acidimicrobiia bacterium | reverse complement strand
CCGTCCTTGCCTCCGTTGTTGGTCGAAGTTAATCGAAACTCACTTTCGATGCTGGAGAATCTGGCAGCTCGGGCTAATCCCCTTTGTCTGTGGGAGGTTCTCGCCGTACGCCCACGACACGGAACCGCCGCACGACGAACGCAGGATCCGTGAGCGAGCTGTTCCCCGCCGGGTTGGCACCGGTCACGTGGAAGTCCGAGAACGCCGCCGACTGGTTGACGAAGAGCCCGCCCGTGAGGTTGAACGCCACCGACACACCGGCGTCAACTGCAGCGTCGATGATCGAGCTCATAACGGTCTCATCGGTTGAGTAGGCGAGCCACGTGATGGCACCGCTCGTCTTCGCAGCCTCGGTTGCCAACGCGATGCTCTCGGCCGGTCCGGACGTCCTGACGACGAAGATGACCGGACCGAACATCTCTCGCATGTAGACGTCCTTGTCCTCTCCATCGACTTCGACGATGACAGGGGTACGAATCACTGCGTCCGGGAACTCCTCGCTCACTACAGGCCGAGACGCTGAGAGCACGGAACCGCCACCGCCAGCTTGTTCGACACGGTCGAGGGAGTCGGCGCCCTTGATCGCCCCGAGAATCGTGGCCGCCCTGGCGTCGTCGCCGAGGAGCCCATCGATCGCGGCCACGAATCCGTCAACCACGGCACTGTATGGAACAACTCCGTCCGCCGTCGAAACCCCGTCCTTGGACACGAACACATTCTGAGGCGTGGTGCACATCTGACCCGAATACATCGTCATAGACACGCTGAGGTTCCGGAACACGCTCGAAAGATCGTCGGCCGACTCCACGATGACGGAGTTCACTCCGGCCTTTTCGGTGTACACCTCGGCGTGGGTCACGTTGTGCTCGAGCCAGTCACCGAATCGCGACCCGCCCGTGTAGTCGACGATCCCCACCTCGGGTCGCATCACGAGATCCTTCGCGATGCGCTCACCCGGGCCGTCGACGATCATCTGCACGAGATCGGGGTCATACCCGCGATCTGCGAGCACGGAACGCGCGGTTCTGACGAGGATGGCGAACGGCAGAACGGTGGCTTCGTGAGGCTTGATGACCACCGGGTTCCCTGCGGCGAGGCTTGCGAACACGCCCGGGTACCCGTTCCACGTCGGGAAGGTCGACACCCCGATGGTGACGGCCACGCCCCGAGGTTTGATCACCCACTCCTTGTCGATCACGAGGGCGGGTCGAGACCCCTGGGGCTTTTCCCACCTCGTCGGGCCCGGAATCCGACTCTGCTCGGCATACGTGTACGCAACGGCTTCGAGCGCTCGATCCAGAGCATGTGGCCCGCCGGCCTGGAAGGCCATGAGGAAGCTCTGACCCGTCGTGTGCATGACGGCGTGCGCCATCAGAAAACTGTTGTCAGCCAGCGCGTCGATGATGCCAATGCAGGCTTCCGCACGTTCGCGGGGCGTCGCCTTCACCCAACCGGGCATCGCATCGACGGCGTGACCGATGACTGTTTCGATGCCCGTGGCCGGGTAGGCGATGTCGAGATCGAGTCCGTACGGTGATGTCTCGAGCACGTCCGTGAACCCGTCGTGGCGCTGACCGGTTTCAAACGGTGTGCCGCGCAGAGACTCGAACGCAGCTTGTCCATCCGTTGGAGCATCCTCGCCGTATGTCTTGGGGTGCTCGGGATAGGCGCTCCAATAGGTTCGTTCCTCGATGGCCCGAACCGCCCGATCCAACTTGGCGTCGTCAATCACGTGATCTGTCACGGTGTCCTTTCCATGTCCCCCACCACAATACGGAATACACACGAACGGGGTCGCCCGAACGGCCTCAGTTCGCGATAGGACCGCCACCATGTACGCTGACTGCTCACCCGAAGGAGTATCGGATGTTGTCGGACCGTGTGGGATGGACGCGGGGACCAGCGTGCCAAGCGCTGGCCGAAACCTTGAGCGACGGCAAGCCGATCAGCATCAAGTCCGACCTTCGCACGAGTTGTATCGAACACCGCATCGAGTACCTCGTCACCAGGAAGATGACCGGCTTCGACCTCGTCCCATTGATCGTTCCCCACGGCGTCGACTTCGAACGCGTCCGATCGGTCACCGCTGCTGTCGCCGATGGCCCCCATTCCCCACTTGCTCTCGCCGTCGCAGAAAGCATCGGGTTGTCCCGGGGCATCCCCGTGTCGGTTGCCACGGCATTTCACAGCAACGAGGACCGCGACGTTGCCATCGATCGTCTCGACCGCCTTGTGGACGACATCGACATGGAGCAGATCGTCGTTGCCTCGGACAACGCATCGGCGATCGTTGAGGACCTGCCCGACACCGCCCTGCTGGTGATCGGCGCCCCGGGGGGATCGTGGTTCCAACGCCAGCTCTACGGCCCAGGCCACAAACTGGTCGTCGGGGCGCCCGCAGGAGCGGTGCTCGTTCGGTCAGCACCCCGACGGTGCTTTGCGGATGCAACCGATGCGACCGCCGTCGCCGTCAGCCCACACCTGCCGACAACGGAAGCACGGAGGGTGATGACCCACTCGGTCGCTCCCGTGGCCGATGACGGAAAGCTGGTCGGAGTCCTCCGAGCCTCCGCACTGGACTCGACGGATGCGACGTCATCGGTCGGGGATCTCATGGAGCCTCCGGTGTCCGTCAACGCAACCGAGCCGATCGAGGCAGCTTCGGATCTCGAATCCTTCCTCGACGGCGGTCCGATTCCGGTGATCGACGACTCCGAGCGTCTCATCGGAGTGATCCATGTCGCGACCGATCCAGGATCCTCCTCCGGCGGTTGAAAACGTCCGGTGCCGATCGCCCCCAGAGCTACGCTCTTGGCATGACAGATGCCTTCCTTGTTGACTACATCCGCACGCCGATCGGTCGGTTTGGTGGGGCATTGTCCCCCGTTCGGCCTGACGATCTCGCTTCACAGGTGATCCGGGACGTGGTCGAGCGTGTCGGCGTACCGCCCGACACCTACGACGATGTCTATTTCGGGGCTGCCAACCAGGCAGGTGAGGACAACCGCAACGTCGCCCGGATGGCATCACTGCTCGCAGGCATGCCGGTCACGGTCCCCGGGGCCACCGTCAACCGCCTGTGTGGTTCGGGCATGGAAGCCATCGGATTGGCGGCTCGCGCCATCCGTGCGGGCGAGGCGGATCTCCTCGTGGCAGGCGGCGTCGAGTCGATGAGCCGTGCACCAAAGGTCATGGCGAAGGCAACGACAGCTTTCGACCGCTCCACAACGGTGCACGACACCACCATCGGTTGGAGATTCGTCAATCCCCGCATGTCCGAGCGATTCGGCGTCGATGAGATGCCAGGTACTGCGGAAAACGTCGCCAGCGAGTTCTCCATCAGCCGGGCCGATCAGGATGCCTTCTCCTTTCGGAGCCAGCAACGCGCTGATGCGTCGACGGCGTTCCGGGCCGATGAGATCACGGCGGTCACGATCAAGCAGCGGAAAGGGGAACCGACCGTCGTGATGGCCGACGAACATCCACGCCCCGACACGACGCCCGAGAAATTGGCAGCTCTGCGACCCATCTTCGAAGGCGGCACCGTGACGGCTGGCAACGCATCGGGTATCAATGACGGTGCCTCAGCAACCGTGGTCGCCTCACGGGCAGCGGTGGAACGATTCGGATTGACCCCGATGGCCAGAATCGTCGGGATGGCCACTGCAGGCGTGCCACCGCGCATCATGGGTATCGGACCGGTACCAGCGACCCGGAAGCTGCTTGAACGCCACGACGTCGCCCTGTCGGCGATCGACGTCATCGAACTCAACGAAGCGTTTGCGGCACAGGGTCTTGCCTGCCTAAGGGAACTCGGACTCCCCGACGACGCCGAGCACGTGAACCCGAACGGCGGCGCCATCGCTCTCGGACATCCCCTGGGTATGACCGGCAACCGACTGGTGGGAACCGTGACACGCGAACTCATGCGACGCGGGGGCCGGTACGGGTTGGCGACGATGTGCATCGGCGTGGGTCAGGGCGTCGCGATGCTCGTTGAGCGGGCGGAGTAACCACCTTCAGCAAGCGAGGGCCGTCACCGAGCCGGGCGATTCCGACGATCAGCCGTTCCTAGCAGCCAGCGAATCCTGTCGACCGATGCGAGGTAGTGGACGAACACCCCCGCCGCGAGCACGATGGACAGCGCCGGACTCGCAAACCACCCGATGATCACGCCGAGGGTGAACACGTCGAGCTCCACCATCAGACGGACCAGACCCGGAACAGGGACCGGAGCCTCGCCGTTGCGACTCGCATCGCCTGGGACGTTGAACGTCACCCAGGCCGCCGAAGCAGCCGTTGGTAGGACAACTGCGAGGACCCATCCAAGGGCTCCATCGGCCAATGCATACCCGCCGACGGCGAGCGCAATCAGGGCCGTCAGTTCCAGAACGAAACGAAACACAAGATTCACCGGATGAAACCCGAACACGACCGCAAGGTACTACGCAAGCCCTCCGTCGGACACGGTCGCTTGTACCCTCTCGCCAATGCCTCCCACACGCGACGACCTCCACGCCCTGACGAAGGACCCTGCCGCTTTTCTCACCCATGAAGATGCGACGCTTCGACGGATGGCAGTGTCAGCCCTTGGTCCCGATGACGCACCGAAGCACTTCGACACACTGGTGGGGCTTGCATCCGATCCGTCCGAACCGGTCCGCACGGCCGCAGCCGAGCAACTCGGGTTCTGTGGTCAGGCCGCCGGACCGGTACTCGCCGAACTCGGCGCTGATCAGTCGGACGCGGTTCGCGAAGCGGTTGCCACCGCATATGGCGAGCGGGGCGAGCCGGACGCCCTCGGCTGGTTGATCACGGTGGCTGGCAGCGATGACAACCGGCAGGTTCGCGAGGCAGCTGTCGCCGCGCTCGGCTCAATCGGGGATCCGTCGGCGATCGAGCCGCTTCTCGACTTCATCGCATCGGGGCCACCCCAGGTGCGGCGGCGCGCCATCGCGGCGATCACGGTGTTTGATGATCGGCGAATCGAACCGGCGATCCGCCGGGCTGCGCTCGATCGCAACCCAGGGGTGAAGGAAGCGGCCGAGATGGTGGTTGGCCGACAGATCATCGAGGGCTGACTGTCCAGCACCACCGCTCCCTGACATCTGCCTTCACGCGGGCGGATCGGAATGGTGGAGATCCTCACGGACCCACTCGGCTCCGCCTGACCAGTGTTCCTTCTTCCAGATGGGTGCTCGGCTCTTGAGCTCGTCGATGACATACCGTGCCGCTGGGAACGCATCGGCACGGTGCGATGTCGAAACCGCGACCATCACGGCTGCATCACCGACCCCGAGCACACCGATCCGGTGCACGGCGGCGATGCGAAGGACGGGCCAGGCCTCGCATGCCTCGTCGATGACTTCACGGATCTTGGATTCCACGACGCTGTCGTACGCCTCGTACTCAAGTGTCGTGACCCCTTCCCTCCCGGGCGAGTGATTCCGAACCGTGCCCGAGAACAGCACGGTGGCGCCTGCCCTCTCGTCGGCCACGAATGCCATCATCTCGGTGACATCGATCGCGTCGGGGGTCACCGCCACGTGGACTGCAGCGCCACGAGCTATGTCCGGTCGATTCATAGACTCATCACATGGACAACGATACCCCGCCGCCCCCTCACGACGAATCTCACCGTTCTTTCATCTCATCGGGGAACGACCCTGATTCCACCGACGTTGAAGACACCATGGATGACACGACACTGCCCCCATACCGGAATGACGCCGGAACCACCGAGTTCGAACCGTCGAAGATCCCATCGCGGCTCGACGGACCCGATCACACCGAGACGGCCGAGCAAGCAATCCCTCCCGGCCGGGTCGAGGCATACGGAGCCGCGCCCAGCGACTGGGAGCGACCCGTCGACGCGAACCCGTTCACGTATGACGAACCCACGAGGGACCTCCCTCCGGTCGCGGTCGCACCGCGTGGTCCATCGACCCGACCGATGAGGGGTTCGTATCCCGGCGACACCATCAAGGCAACGAACCAGGAGAGCCGCGGGGGCCTGTACCTCCTCGGTGCGCTCCTTGCTGCCGTGGTGGGTTCGATCCTGACCGTGGGTCTTCTCGCTCTCACCGGTACGTTCGACGACCCACCCGTCGTGGAGTCTGCTCCTCCCGTGACCGTCATCGAGACGAACCAGGAACCGACGCAGATCATCAATGACATCGGTGCTGCTGTGAATCCGACAGCCATCGCTGCGAAGGTGTTCCCCTCCATCGTCACGGTGAGTGTCCTTGATGACGGTGCCGATTCCGATGGCAACCCGGCACAGGTCATCACAGGCTCGGGATCGGGTGTCGTGCAATCAACCGATGGTTACATCATCACGAACCACCACGTCATCGATGGTGGCAACGCGTACGCCGTCACCTTCGAGGATGGTCGGCGATACGAGGCACAGCTCATCGGATCCGACAGCCTCACCGATCTTGCCGTCCTCCAGATCAGCGCAACCGGCCTCGTGCCGATCGAGTACGGATCCACCGACTCACTGGCGATCGGCGACCCCGCTGTGGCCGTTGGGAACCCACTCGGGCAGGACGGAGGCTCTTCGATAACGGCTGGCATCATCTCGGCGTTCAACCGACGTGTCGACTTCGCCGATACATCATCCCTTTTCGGCATGATCCAAACCGATGCCGCCATCAACAGCGGTTCGTCTGGCGGGGCACTCGTCGATGCTGAGGGCAGGCTGATCGGTATCACGAGCGCCATCGGCGTCTCGACGGCGGGTCCGGAGGGCATCGGCTACGCGATTCCCATCGAACTTGTGAAACGGATCACCGATGAGATCATCGAGACCGGCGACGTCGAGCACCCGTTCATGGGCGTGACGATGAGTTCGTATCTGTCCGAAGCCGACGACGGGGCCATCGTTCCATCCGGCGCAATCATCGGCGGTATCGAGGACATCGAAGGATTCCCCTCCGCAGCCGGAGCCGCAGGAATCGAACCGGGTGATGTGATCATCAAGGTCGGCGACGAGCCGATCTCGAGCCAGTCGGACCTGATTCTTGCTGTACGGTTGTACCGGGTCGGCGACGTGGTGACGTTCACAGTCGTCCGCGACAGCGAAGAGCTCACATTCGACGTGACGCTCGCACAGCGACCACCAGAATTCGAGGGATAGCTCGTGTACGGAATGGACGACGAAGGCATCTTCGAGCAGTTGTTCAAGCTGCTCCAGTCGTCCGGTCCGGTCAACTGGAATCTCGCTCGTGAGGTCACCAAGAGTCTCGCGGGTCCGATGCAACCCGTCGAGCCTTCGGTTGCCGAGGAGTATCGGGAACTCGCCCACGTGGCAGAGGTTCGGATCTCGAACACCACGATGCTCCCCTCCCCTGCACCGGGTGAACTGAACCCCACCGACCGGGCGACCTGGGCTGCCGAGAACCAGCAGTCGTTCAGAGTGCTCGTGGAACCGCTGAGCGAGAAGCTCGCCGGAATCGCAAATGCGGACAACCTCCCCGGCATGCCCGATCTGGGCGAGTCGATGGGTTCGATGAGTTCGATGCTCGCGCCGCTCGGTCCCGCGTTGCTCGGTGTCCAGGCAGGAACGATGGTCGGATTCATGGCGCATCGCGCCCTCGGGCAGTTCGACACCGGCATCCCGGCGATGGATCATGATCGGCCCTATGTCATCGTGCCGAACCTTGACGACTTCGCCATCGATCACGGCATCGATCACCGTCAGGTGCGGTTCTGGGGTGCACTCCACGAGGTGACGTTCCACCGCATCATGGCCGTCGAATGGATCCGTGGCCGCTTCATCAATCTGGTCGAAGCGTTCTACGACACGGTCGAATTCGACATGTCCGACCTCATGGGGAAGCTCACCGCCATGCAGGACCCTGAGGAGATGCAGCGGATGTTCGGCTCCGACGAGGAGGCAGCTGGCTTCCTGAAGCCGACTTCGGACAGTGGGCGCCTGGCCGACGTCCAGGCATTCACGGCATTCATCGAGGGTTACTCGGACCGTGCGGTCGCCATCGCTGGCGCCGAGCTCCTCCCTGGGATCGACCGGATCGAGGAGGCGTTCAACCGGAGGCGGACCGAACCGAACAAGGCCGAGCAGTTCCTGCAGGATTTCGCTGGTCTTCGGCTTGATCGGTGGCGGGCCAAGGACGCCAGGGCGTTCTGTGACGAGGTTGTCGAGCGCTGGGGCGAGGACGCGTTGTCCAAGGTGTGGGACGATCCCTCCTACCTCCCCACCCTCGCCGAGTTCACCGACCCGATCGGTTGGAATGCACGGGTCCTGCTCGACGAATCCGCCCTCGGCGACGAGTAGTCACCAGATCCATCACCGCTCACACGCCGGTTCCTGAGCAATCCGATCCACGATCTCCAACCGCCCGCCACGGCGCTGCGGTGGCACGATCGCCTATCATCTGACTCCCGCAACCCGCTGTGAGCCACTACCACCGTGACGACGCGATGACACACGATGACGATGCCCTAGGCGGCCCGATCGAACGCGGGGAATCGCCCATGATGGCAACCCCGGGCCGGTTGCAATCGAAGTGGCTGAGGACGGCGCTCGTCGTCACCCTGCTCTACCTGTTCCTCGTGGGGGTCAAGCTCCTCGAGACCGGGGTGAAGGGTCTCGGAGACGAAACCGCCGGCGGCCTGTTCGACGGGATCTCGAACCCGATCGCAGCGTTGTGTGTCGGCATCCTCGCAACGGTGCTCGTGCAATCGTCGTCGGTCACGACCGCCACGATCGTCGCACTGGTCGGGACGGGGCAACTCCCGATCGAGACTGCGGTACCGATGGTCATGGGGGCCAACATCGGCACAACCGTCACGAACACCATCGTCGCCCTTGCCCACGCCCGCCACACGGATGACTTCAGACGTGCGTTGGCGGCCGCCACCATGCACGACTTCTTCAATCTCATCGCGGTCGCAATCCTCCTCCCCATCGAACTCGCGACCGGCGTCCTCCAGAACCTCGCCACCAACCTCGCGGGACTGCTCCCCGGGGGTTCCGATGCCACATTCGATTCCCCGATCAAAGGGGCCGTGAAGTGGGGGGCGGGGATCGCGGAGAACCTGATCGAACACCTCGTTTCGAACGAAACGGCGCTCGGCGTCACGTTCATCCTTGTGGGCATCGCCATCATCTTCGTGACGCTGACCTACATAACCCGCAACATGAAGACGCTGATCGCGGACCGGATCGAACGATCGGTCAACGCTTCACTGGAGAAGTCGAGTCTCGTCGGGATGGGTGTCGGCGTCATCGTCACCATTGCGGTCCAATCATCGTCGATCACCACATCGATCATCGTTCCCCTCGTTGCTTCAGGGCTCCTCTTGGTGCGCAATGCCTATCCCATCACGCTCGGGGCGAACGTCGGAACCACCGTGACTGCCTTCATCGCAGCTCTGGCGACGGATTCGACAGAAGCCATGACCATTGCCATGGTGCACCTGCTGTTCAACGTGGCAGGGATCCTTATCGTCTATCCCATCAGAACCTTCCGCTACATTCCGGTGACGCTTGCCGAAATCCTCGCCGACATCGCCGTGAGGCGAAAGTGGATCGCCCTTGCTTACACACTTATTTCCTTCATCGTCCTCCCACTTGTGGGTATTTTGGTACTGAGCTAACCAGGGGGCCCCATGGTTCTTGAATTCTTCAAATCGAACTCGCACACCGGACTCGACGGCGTCCAGGAAACGTTGGTGCAGATGCTGCACGACGGACATGAGGTCTACGTCACGTCGACGCAGGCCCTTTTCGGCGGAGGCAAGTCGAAGGCGACCAAGAACGAGGTGCGATCGACCGACCGCGAGATCAACGAGGCGCAACGAGACGTCCGCCGTTCACTCATGATCACGGCATCGATCAGCACGATGGATCTCCCCCTGGTCCTCCAGTACGCGTCCATCGTCAAGGACGCCGAACGTATCGGTGACTACTCAAAGAACATCTACGATCTCGTGCGGTACGGGGCCGACTTCGACAAGGCCGATGATCGCGACGAACTGCTGGCCTACAGCAACGCGGTGGCCCAACTCATCGAGGATGCTGCGTCGGTGTTCTCCGCAAAGGATGCGGACGAGGCCCAGCGTCTCATCGGGAAGGCCGACGGCTTCCTCAGTGAGTACGACAGCCAGATCAAGAAGGCGTACAACTCGACAGGTGCACCGTCCGATGCCGTCGCCCGAGCGCTGTATTACCGCTTCCTCAAACGGATCACCGCCCACGTGATGAACATGCTCACCGCTCTGGTCCAACCGCTTGACCGCCTCGACTACTACGACGAGGCACCCGAGGACCGGTAGCCAATACCGTCCGGCCGAGCATCTCAGCCGCTCGACGTCGCCCCGACGTGGCATCATTGGCGCATGGATTTCTCGCACTCACCCAAAGCCCTCGACTACCAGACACGCCTGCAGTCGTTCATGGACGAACACGTCCGACCAGCAGAAGCAGCCATACGGCAACGCTCCCAGTGGGGTGACGTCCCGACCGAAGCGCCACCCGAGATGGCCGGCCTCAAGACCGAAGCGCGAGCCCGAGGGCTCTGGAACCTCTTCCTCCCCGATGACGAGTGGGGCGCGGGCCTTTCCAACGTCGAATACGCACCGCTTGCCGAGATGATGGGGCACGTCATCGATCTGGCACCCGAAGCTACGAACTGCTCCGCACCGGACACGGGGAACATGGAGGTTCTCCACATGTTCGGTACACCAGAACAGAAGGAGCGGTGGCTGATCCCGCTTCTCAACGGTGAGATCAGGTCGAACTTCGGGATGACGGAACCCGATGTGGCGTCGTCTGATCCCCGCAATCTCCGACTGTCGATAACTCCTGATGGCGACGAATACGTTGTGTCGGGACGGAAATGGTTCTCAACCGGGGCATACTCGGATGACTCGAAGGTGGCGATCGTGATGGGCGTCACGAACCCGGACGCTCCACCGAAGCAGCGCTACTCGATGATCCTCGTACCGAGCGACACGGAGGGTGTCACGGTGGTCCGCGACCTTCCCGTCTACGGATACCGACATCGGGGCGGGCATGCCGAGGTGACATACGACAACGTCCGCGTACCGGCCGCCAACCTCATCGCCGGTCCCGGTGAGGGCTACATGATCGCCCAGGCGCGGCTCGGTCCGGGGCGCATACACCACTGCATGCGTGCGCTCGGTCAGGCCGAACGTGCCCTCGCCCTGATGGTCGAACGAGCCAAGTCGCGCGAGGCCTTCGGTCAGCGAATTGCCGACCACGGCGTCGTTCAGGACTGGATCGCCGAATCACGCCTCCGTATCGATCAGGCCCGTCTCCTCGTGATGCGCGCCGCATGGCTCATCGACACCCAGGGCAATCGCGCCGCCCGACACGAGGTATCAGCCATCAAGATCGTTGCGCCGAATGCTGCGCTGTGGGTGATCGACAAAGCCGTCCAGGTCCATGGCGGCATGGGGGTCACCGATGACACGCCGCTGGCGTCGATGTGGGCCAACATGCGCACCCTCCGACTCGCCGATGGTCCCGACGAGGTACACAAGATGGTTGTGGCCCGTCGAGAAATCGGCCGCGACTGACCTCAGAAGCCGGTGCGTCAGCCGAAGAGGCGATGCCACCACCGTGCGAACGTCGAGCGGGCATCGGGCCCGGGGAGTTCCGCAAGGACGTCAGCGGCGTGATCGGGCGGAAGGTTCCCGACAAGCACGTACTCGTGGTCGGGCGTCGTCCACTGGACACTCACGTCGTCGGCGGAAGCGATTGAGTCGTAGGTCCCCGAGGCCGTGACGAACGGAATCGGGTTCTCGAATCCCGTCACCGGAGTTCCCGGAGGGAACACGAACAGGGAGAACGTGAACAACCCGTCGCTGTAGAAACCCTGCGCAGCATCTGCGGGAGCGGGAAAGACCTCGACGAGCTGGTAGCCAGCAACAGACTGGGGCAGGAAATCCGAGTCGCGCGGCATCACGACCTCATAGGTGGCCGATCCGTCGTCGTGGGGGCCCGCGTAGGTGCGGTATGCCTTGAAGTCCTGGAGTGATGTCCTGCGGAACACGGTCCCGGACTCCGTCAGCATCTCGGTGATCAGCGGAACGCCGGTGTTGTTGTCGACGACGAGCGTTGCTCGCAGGATGTCCCCTTCCATCACGGGAACGACGGTGCATTCGCGGCGCATGTGACGAGCAGGTGACGTCTCACCGATCGAATAGCGATCGGTGGAGATCGGGTCGGCGTGCGACATGAACGCGACACCCGACGGGGTCTCGCCCATCGTCACGGCTCGGCCGTTCCCCACGATTGACCAAACGCTGTCCACCCGCACCATCTCGGAACCGTTTGCGTGCTCGATGTACGACTTGCTGATCTCTGTCTGTCCACCCCAGACCGACACCACCAAACGACCCGCGGAATACGTGGCGCCGTTGGCTCGTTCGAGCACCTCGTTGAGATCCATGGCAACTGCCGAGGTCGACATGAGGCTGACGACGACCACAGCGGACCCTGCAACCGTTGCGATGCGACGGAGCGCGGTCATGGCAGGCCCACCTGGACACCGGTCGATGCACGCGCGTTGTGACGAGATCCGAGGTCGGTGACCGACACCACCGCTCCCGAGCCATCGTCGCCACCGTCGGGCGCAATCGCGAACGCGAGCGACGCCGCTGCCACGCCAGCCGCGACGGCCACAGCCGTTCGCATGCCCAGCCGCCGCCGACGGGATTCACCCGATCGGACATCCTCGATCCGGGGGGCAAGGAATGCCGGTGGCTCGACACCGGGAAGCGCACGAACAGCCGTACGAGCACGATCGAGATCGCCCAACTCGCGACGGCAGTCCGTGCATATCGCGAGGTGGTCGTTGACGGCAGGCATCTCGGCCGTGATCAATTCACCGTCGAGGTACGCGGACAGCTGCTCCCCGAGATGACCACCCGGGAGGAGGTCGAGCGGTGGATTGAGAATCGGAAGCGTTCGGAGCAGTCGACGCGACGCCTGGAGTTCGCGGAACGCGGCTACCGCCTTGAGATCCGACTCGAGCGCGTCGACGACCTCGGTGAGCTCGCTGCGGGTCAGCTCACCGTCGAGATAGCTCGACAGGAGGATCGAGATGTGCTCGCTCACATCGGCCATGTCAACAAACCTCTCAACATCGAACGTCCGCGGTGGATACGGGATCGGACGGTCCCCACAGGAGCGTCGGTGGCATCAGCGATCTCCTCGTAGGTGAGGCCTACGACGTCACACAGCACGACGGCTTCCCGGAACTCGTACGGAAGCTTCAACAATGCGCTCTGGACATCGTCGCTGAGCCGTACAGCGGAAAGGACCTCGTCGGGTGACGGGCTGGCACCGAGGGCAAACGAGTCGCCCTCGGGGAGGGGTTGTGTCGGGCGGCGTTTCTTCTTGCGGACTCCATCGAGGAACGCGTTGCGCGTGATCCGCCAGAGCCAGCCGTCGAAAGAACCGGGGGTATAGGACGCAAGGCCTTTGCGCACGCGGAGAAGAACCTCCTGCACGAGATCTGCTGCATCGTCAGGATTGCCCGTGAGTCGATACGCAAACGTGTAGATCTTCCGACCGTACCGGTGTGCGACATCTTCCCAGGTGAGTACTGAGTTGTCGGTCATGGTCCCCATCCAACGACATAACGTCGTGTAGCCCAGATGAGTTCCGCGTCGGCCGATCTAGAGGTTTGAATCCTCTTCCTCGACTCCGGCGTCATCGACGCCTTCTTCGATTCCCTTGCGGAACTCCTTGGCGGAGGCACCCAGAGACCGAGCGAGTTGCGGCAGCTTGGCGGCACCGAACAAGAGGAGAACGACCACGAGGATCACGATGACCTCAGGCCCTCCGATGTTCCGTATGAATCCGAACATAGCGGCTCCTTTCGCGAGCGAGTCTACCGACCCGAGCCGGAACGTCGGCTAACCAAGCCCGAAGCTGTCGACGAACGCCTGGAGGCGCTCCCTCGTGACGAACACGACCCGCTTGTCGCGTCGCTCTCTCTCGTACATCGAGTAGGGGCCGAACTTGTCCGTGATCAGCAACATGTTCCCGGTGTCGATCTGGCCCGCCGCCACGGCAAGCTCGGAAAAGACGCGGTCACCGACTTCGGGATACGAGCCCGGCGTGTGCGGCAGGAGGACGACCGTCGATCGCTTGCCAGCCTTGCTGACCATGTAGATATCGGCTTCTGAGGCGGCTGTGACCCGGAAGCCCGAACGACCGACCTGGACCTCGTACCCACCGATCCTGAACAGGCCGAGGGCGAGGTCTGCCAGCGACATGTCGGCCGGTTCGACCCCGATGGCCCGAAGCGAAGCTTCGGTCGGACCACCGAGTTGGATGAACGATCCAACCGGCGCAAGGTCCTCGCCGGTTGACGGCTGAGCGGTCACCGATGAGTCCGCGACCACGGCGGCAATGGCCGCAATCGGGTCATCGGCGGCTGTGACAACCGAGCCCATGTCCCGCTTTGAGGGGAGCTGGCCGACTTTGGGCAGTTCGACGATCGAGATCGATTCGAATCCGGTTCCACGCATTGCCTGCACGTCGATCTTGGCGACGGCGCCCAGCGGAAGACCCTCGCGCTGCTTCTTGCCGAGGAACTCGACAGCGGCGATGGCGAGCAGATCGATGAGGTGCTGACCGGGGGCGGCGTCCCCGAGGGGGACCTCAAACTTGGTGATCGCTGTATCTCCGGCCACGTGGAAGTCGGCGACCAACGGCTTGGGCACGCCCACAGGAGTGACATCACCCTTCGAGGCAGGGGTTGCCGAACCAGCGGCAGATCCGTCCTTGGGTCGCATGGCGAAGTACACAACGACCGCTACGACGATCAGAACGACGGCTGTGCCGATGATGTAGGCCAACGATTGCTCCTTTACCCGATTGCGCGAATAGTACAGGCCACGGAGACCGTGACATCGCTCGGACCGCCCGTTGGGCTACCCCGCCTCACGTCGTCGGGCCGCGATCTGGCGCTCCCGACGGATCTTGCGCCGCTCACGCTCGGACATGGCGCCCCAGATTCCGAACTTCTCCGATGAAACGATTGCGAATTCGAGGCATTCGGCCTGGACAGAGCATTCTCGACAAATGCCCTTGGCCGTTCGGGTGGATGCTCCGCGTTCGGGAAAGAACAGATCAGGATCGGCGCCACGACAGTTCGCAAAGTCCTGCCAGGACATGTCCAATCCCTCTGTCTTCAACGCCTCGATAAGGTCAGCGAACACATGGGCTCCCAAGGTCTTGTAATTACAATATTGTGATTCAACCAACCCCGCGCGCGCATGTCAAACCCGATGTTGCGGAATTCGGTCCGAACCAGATCCTGAAGTTCCGCCTCCCCGGCGCCTCCACGTGACTCCCGGTCGTCCGTCCTGGGGCCGATTGTGCTTTGTCCCCCATGCGGCGCGATAATCTCTTTGTTGAAGACCATGTCGAGCTAGGACATCCAGTGACAACGAAACAGAGGCCGTCCGTCCACGAAAGAACCGGATGGCGTCAGTGGCTCGGGGGGTTCTTCTCCTCCTCGGTCGGGCTCAAGTGGATCATGGCTCTGACCGGCATCGGGCTGTTGGGGTACATCGCTGCACACCTGTTCGGCAACCTCAAGCTCTTCACCGGTACCGACGCTGCCGGCGAGTACTACATCGATCTCTACTCCGAGGCCCTCTGGCACCTCGGAGGGCACCTCATGCCTGCCGGGTTCCTCCTCACCGTTCTCCGCGTCGGACTCGCATCGATGTTCATCCTCCACCTATACGCCGCGGCGGTCCTCACGAGGCGGAACCATGCAGCCATGGGCAGCACCCGCTACGACGCGAGCCGGAACTGGTCGGCATCGAACTACGCATCGAGAACCATGCGGTTCGGCGGGGTGATCATCCTGCTGTTCCTGCTCTACCACCTCGCCGACCTCACCTTCGGATGGGCCAACCCCGAGTTCCACCACGGCAGCGTGTTCGACAACACGATTGCCTCGCTCTCCCGCTGGCCCGTGGCGTTGCTGTACATGGTTGCGAACGTCGCCTTGGCCATGCACATCTACCACGGCACATGGAGTCTGTTCCAGAGCCTTGGCGTTGCAAACCCGAAGTACAACAGTCTCCGAAGAGGGTTCGCTGGTGCATTCGCCCTGGTGATCCTCGCAGGGAATCTCTTGATCCCGATCGCGATCCTCAGCGGATGGGTGTGATCGGAAGGATGACGATGGACACACAGCGCACCGGAAGCCAGCTCGACTCTGGGGTCCCAGAGGGACCCATCGAGGACCGCTGGACCAATCATCGCTTCAAGACGAAGCTGGTGAATCCCGCGAACAAGCGCAAGTACGAAATCATTGTGATCGGCACCGGCCTTGCGGGTGCATCGGCTGCCGCAACGTTCGGAGAACTCGGCTACAACGTCAAAGCGTTCAGTTTTCACGACTCTCCACGCAGGGCTCACTCCATCGCTGCCCAGGGTGGCATCAACGCTGCGAAGAACTACACGAACGATGGCGACTCCGTGTTCCGGCTGTTCTATGACACGGTCAAGGGTGGCGACTATCGCTCCCGTGAATCCAACGTCTATCGCCTTGCCGAGGTCTCGAACGAGATCATCGATCAGGCGACCGCGCAAGGTGTGCCGTTCGCTCGCGAATACGGCGGCTTGCTCGCAAACCGATCGTTCGGAGGCGCACAGGTCTCACGTACCTTCTACGCCCGCGGCCAGACAGGACAACAGCTTCTGCTGGGGGCCTACCAGTCGCTCGCGCGCCAGATCAATGCCGGAACGGTCGAATTCCACAGTCGGTCGGAGATGCTCGACATCGTGGTCAAGGATGGTCGGGCCGTCGGTGTCGTCGTGCGTGACCTTGTCACCGGCGAGATCTCCTCACACAGCGCCCACGCCGTTGTCCTGGCAACGGGCGGCTATTCGAATGTCTTCTATCTGTCGACCAACGCAATGGCCTGCAACGCCACCGCTGCATGGCGGGCACATCGCAAGGGCGCCTATTTCGCCAATCCGTGCTACACCCAGATCCACCCGACCTGCATCCCGGCGTCCGACGAGTTCCAGTCGAAGCTCACGTTGATGTCCGAATCCCTGCGCAACGACGGTCGCATCTGGGTGCCGGTCGACCCTGACGACACCCGTGGACCGAACGACATCCCTGTCGACGAGCGTGACTACTACCTCGAACGGCAGTACCCCGCCTTCGGAAACCTGGTGCCTCGCGACGTCGCGTCACGGGCCGCGATGCGCATGATCGACGCCGGGCGAGGTGTCGGCCCGCTGAAGAACGGTGTCTACCTCGACTTCAAGTCGGCGATAGATCGACTCGGCAAGAACGTCATCGAGGAGCGGTACGGCAACCTGTTCGAGATGTACGAACGGATCACGGACGAGAACCCATATGAGGTTCCGATGCGCATCTATCCGGCGCCGCACTACACGATGGGTGGGTTGTGGGTCGACTACAACCTCATGACATCGGTACCGGGTCTCTACGCGATCGGCGAGGCGAATTTCTCGGACCACGGCGCCAACCGGCTCGGCGCCTCGGCCCTGATGCAGGGGCTCGCCGATGGCTACTTCGTCCTGCCGTACACCATCGGGCAATACCTGTCTGACTATCTGAACACCGAGCCTGTGCCCACGGACGATCCCGCGTTCGCCGAGGTCGAGCGCGACGTGCGTGACCGCTACCAGAAGTTCCTCGACATCGGAGGCACCCGGTCGGTCGATGACTTCCACCGCGAGCTGGGCAAGGTCATGATCGAGTACTGCGGCCTCGCACGATCCCGTGAGGGCCTCGAGAAGGCCATCTCAGAGATCCAAACCATCAGGAACGAGTTCTGGACCGACCTGAGGGTTCTCGGCGATTCTGAGAGCCTCAACCAGTCCCTCGAGCGAGCGGGCCGTGTCGCCGACTTCCTCGAATTGGCCGAGCTGATGTGCCGTGATGCGCTCGACCGTGAGGAGTCATGTGGTGGGCACTTCCGGGTCGAGCACCAGACCGAGGACGGTGAAGCACAGCGGGACGACGAGAACTACGCGTTCGTGTCGGCGTGGGAATGGATCGACGACACCACGCCGCAGACCCGACATACCGAGCACCTCGACTTCGAGTACGTCGCTCTGACGCAGAGGAGTTACAAGTAGATGGACCTGACACTCAAGGTATGGCGCCAGG
>CBDUOH010000042.1:0-18543 GCA_965368815.1 uncultured Acidimicrobiia bacterium | reverse complement strand
GGGTTGGCGGACAACACGACGAGGTCGGCCTTCTTGCCGGGTACGAGTGACCCGACCGTGTCCTCGACACCCAGAGCGAAGGCCGCGTTGATCGTCGTCATGGCGTAGGCCTGTTCGATGGAGACGCCCCCCGATGCGGCCCAATCCGGAGCCGTGCAGATCGAGCCGTCGTCGGCGAACTCGTCGCGGGTGACCAGCGAGTAAACGTCGAGCATCGGCGACAGCGGTGGCACCCACGGGTCGTCGCCGTGCCAGGCGACCGGGACGTCGGGGTTGGCGTTCACGATGTCGGCGGGGCGATCACCGTTCTGTCGATAGAAGTCCGTCCAAGGCGTGTCCGGTTCACAGGATCCGGACAGCGCGAACACCAACGGAATCAAACCGAGTTCTCCGTATCGGGCCACGATGTCGGGGGCAGGGATGGCGTTGTGGTCGATCCGATGCCGAAGGGGGTTCCCGTTGGTACCGATCACCTGTTCGTAGGCGTCCTGAGCGTCGCGGATCGCCAGGTCACCGATCGCGTGCACGACGACCTGGTATCCGGCGGCATCTGCCTTGCCGATCCACTCGGCCAACGCAGCAACGGAATTGAACGGCGTGCCGGGTTCGAAACCTTCTGCGAACGTCTCCGACAGGGCGGGAGGACCACAGGTTCCCCCATCGTCGAAGATCTTGACACCGGCGACCCGGAGACGGTCCTCGGGCGTCGACCCCGCGGGATATGCGGTGTACCAATCGCCCATGTCTTCCCCGCAGGGATCGGTGCGGGTGAGGTACATGCTTGTGCGGATCCGCAGTTCTCCCGACGCCGCTGCTGACACAAATGCGTCATACACGTTGGGCTCCACCGACCCGTCACCCAGCGACGTGATCCCGACGGCGAGTGCGGCGGCCTGACCGGCTGCGAAGTCTCCGAAGTCGGACAAGATGTGGGTGTGGGGATCGACGAAACCCGGTGCGATCGCCCGACCGTCGAGTTCGACGACCACGGTGTCAGGGCCGATCAGCGCCTCGATGTCCGAACGGCTCCCGACCGCAACGATGACATCGTCCTTGACAGCGAGAGCTTCGAGAGTGCCGAGCGATGCATCCATCGTCACGACCTCGCCGCCGACGAACACGACATCGGCTGCGTCGCTCGGGGTCACCGTCACGGTCGTGGTGGTGTCAACAGGTGGGGGTGCCGTCGTAGAGGTGGCGGGAACGGTGGTCGTCGTTTCGTCAGCGGTCGAAGTCGTGGCGTCCCCAGCCGAATCGCACGCCGTGACGAGCACCACGAACGTGAGCGCCCAGATCCAGATTTTCATGGGAAGACCGTACCACCGGTAGGGATCCAGCCAGTGCTGGGCCGTCGTGGCTGTTCGTTCAGCCTGCGATGTCTGCTATCGCTTCGAGGAACACCGCACCGTAGGTCTCGAGCTTTGCGGCCCCGACACCGGGAAGGCTCAGGAACTCGGACTCAGAGCGAGGTTTGGCCTTGGCCATTGCCCGCAATGTCGCATCGTTGAACACGACGTATGCCGGCACGCCACGGGAATCGGCGAGCTGTTTGCGCAACGTGCGGAGGTGATCGAACAGCTCTTCGTCTGCATCGGACAGATCCATGGGAGCGGTGGAAGACGCCATCGTTCTCCCCCGTGGCGTGGCCATGGACTGCAGATCGACACCGAAGTCCGTGCAATTGTCACAGCTCGTCTCGCAGCGATCGATCTCCTCGCCGAAATACCACGCAAGACCGAGGTGGCGGCACTTGGTCATCTCGGAGTAGTTGAACATCCGGCGCACCTGCTGCTTCTCGGAACGGTCGCCACTGCCCGACACCATCCGTTCGAGCTGGATGACGTCGGCCCACGAGTAGAACAGGTAGCAATCCGAGTCGAGCCCGTCCCTGCCGGCACGGCCGATCTCCTGGTAGTAACCCTCGATCGACTTTGGCATGTCTCGGTGGATCACGAATCGGACGTTGGACTTGTCGATCCCCATGCCGAATGCCACGGTGGCGCACACGACGTTGACGTCGTCACGGATGAAGTCGTCCTGCACCTTCGTTCGCTGTTCCGATTCGAGTCCGGCGTGATACGACGCCGCGTTGACGCCGAGCGATCGGAGGTACTTTGCGGTTGAGTCGGCACTCTTGCGGGAAAGCGTGTAGATGATCCCCGATTCGCCCTTGCGGTCCAGACAGATCTTGCCGATCGAGTCCTTCACCTTGATCTGCTCGGCACCCTCGCCGCCCTTCTTGAACGCATGGATGCGGAGGTTCCGGCGGAAGAAGGACGTCTTGACGACGAGCGGATCGGCAAGGTTGAGTTGGATTGCGATGTCCTGCTGGACGCGCTCGGTTGCCGTCGCGGTGAGGGCGAGCACCGGGACACCCCATCGGGTCTTGATGTCGGCGAACTGGCGGTACGCGGGGCGGAAGTCGTGCCCCCATTGGCTGATGCAGTGCGCCTCGTCCACGGCCACGAGCCGGAGGTCGGTCTGGTCGAGCACCGGACCGATCGATGCCACCAAGCCCTCTGGCGCCGCGTACACGAGTTGATACTCACCCCGTTTGAGCCGTTCGATCCGCTCGGACCGCTCCTCCCACTCGATGCTCGAGTTGAGGAAGGTCGCCGATATGCCTGCCTCGGTGGCGGCGTCCACCTGGTCCTTCATCAGGGCGATCAGTGGCGATATGACAAGGGTGGTGCCGCCGAGAAGTCGGGAGGCAAGCTGGTACGTCAGTGACTTGCCTGACCCGGTCGGCATCACCGCGAGGCAATCGTTCTGTGCGAGAACCGATTCGATGACCTCCTGCTGGCCCCGTCGGAACTGGTCGTAGCCGAAGATGTTCTTGAGCTCGGCGTGGAGCTGTCCGTCGGACACGACCACAGGGTCACGGTCGGGGATCAACTTGGCTTGCACGGTGCGAGTCGCGGTCTGTGACCGGTTCGAACCTGCGTCCATGTCCCCTGCGAGCGCATCCCAATACCCGTCGTCGTCCATGGGTGGGGTGTCGCTGAAAGGGCGTTGATCGTCTCGGTCACTCACCTGCGGAAGGATACGGTGTGGATCGGGCGTCGGCCTGCCCCTCGGTATTTGCCTGAAACTCCCGGAGCGCGGTGATGCCACCGATGAGGTCGGTCGCCCCATCCACACCAAGATCCTGGAGCCGAGCAGCCGCCAGCGACGAGCTGTATCCCTCGTTGCAGACCAGGATCACTCGTTGCCCGGGGCCCACATCGACGATGCGGTTCCTGCTCGACGGGGCGACCCTCCATTCGAGGATCGTCAGGTCGATTGCGAGTGCCCCTTCGAGCGGTCCCTGGGTTGCTCGGAGGGCCGAATCCCGCACGTCGATGACCAATGCACCTGCTGCGACCGCCGCCTCGAAGTCCTCGGGATGGATACGGTCGAGCCGTGCCCGGGCGTCGGCAAGCATCCCCCCAATCGTCTGATGCACCCGATCACTTCCCATGCGCACCGACTCTACGTCACCCCAGGTGGACTCCCAAACGGCGCGTACCCTGGGTTGTACGACCATGTTTTCGTGGTATTCAGGCCCACAGAATGGGGCAATGCACACCGATCCCCCTGCCATCGGCCCGATGGATGCCCCTCGTGTTCATTCCGTGGGCTCCAGCACCATGTTTCCGTGGTCGTACAACCCAGGGTACGCGTAACGACGGGTGCATGCCTGCTACCGCCGACGTGCGCAATCGCCCGCGGTCCGGGACCCAAGCAGCGTTGGATTCGAGCGGGTACGCTTGGCATCAGGACCGAGAAAGGGCATTTCATGATTCAGGAATTCAAGGACTTCATCTCCAAGGGCAACATGATCGATCTTGCCGTTGGCTTCATCATCGGCGCGGCCTTCACGGCGCTGGTCGGGTCGCTCGTCGAGCACGTCCTGATGCCACTCGTGGCGATTCCGTTCGGAGAACCGAGCTTCGACACGGTGATTGTGGACATCAACGGTTCCGAGATCCTCGTCGGATCGTTCGTGACCGCCGTCGTGAGCTTCCTCTTGGTCGCTGCAGCGGTGTTCCTGTTCATCGTCAAGCCCTACAACGCGTTCCGTGCGATGGGCGCATCGGATGAGCCAGAAGAGGATCCGGGCCCGACCGAGGTCGAGCTCCTCGCCGAGATCAGGGACTCGCTCGCACGTCGGAACTAGACCCAGCCAGAGAACCGCATCGGATTGTCCGGTGCGGTTCTCCGCGTCACGACCGGTCGAGTCCGACTCCCCACCTACGCCGACAGAACGGCCGCCGCAGCGAGCGCTCCGCACATGCCGTGGACACCAGCACCTGGCGGTACGGCGGCTGAGGCAAGGAACACGCCGCCTCCTGCTGTGAATGGTCGGTTCGCTCCGATCTGGAGCACCTTGCGCAGCCCGAACCGACCACCTCCGATGTCACCCCCGACGTAGTTGGGGTTGTACACCGCATGACCCACCGCGGTTCTCACCGATCGGGCGAGGATGCGGTCCTTGAATCCGGGGGCGAAGCGCTCGATCTGCATCTCGATGATGTCGTGCATGTCGACGTCCGACCCCGGGGGTACGTGGCAGTAGCCCCACGCGGTGTGCTTGTCGTCAGGGGCCCGGGTCGCATCGACGATCGATGGTTGTGTCACGATCACGAACGGCCGCTCGGGGTGTTGCCCGCCATGGACTTCCCGTTCTGCTTGGGCGATCTCTGCCGCTGATCCCCCGACGTGGACAGTCGCCGTGCGATGGCTGAGGTCGTCATTCCAGGGAATCGGTCCATCAAGTGCCCAGTCGACCTTGCACACGCCCGAACCCGGCTGCCATCGCTCGAACCGCCGACGGGCTCCCGCGTCGATGCGGTCCCCTGCCAGTCGGATGAGCGCGTCCGGCATCGTGTCGAACACCACGACGCCTTCGGTGTCATCGAGGGACGAGACCATCCGCCCGGTTTCGATGGTTCCTCCGTGGTCGGTGAGGTCGCGGGCCAGGGCGTTTGCGATCGATTGACTCCCGCCGCGAGCCACCGGCCAACCGTGGGTGTGACCCAAAGCGCCGAGGAAGAGCCCGACCCCTGCGGTGGCCGGTTGGTTGAGGGGAGCGATGGCATGGGCACCGATGCCAGAGAGCAGTGCCTTCGACGCGTCGTCCGACATCGACGACACGATGGCCGCCATCGGGAGGCCGCCGGTCACGGCGAGCCTGGCGAACGCCGTTTTTCGGCGGGGAATGGCCCGTACCGGACCGAGCACCGTCTCGACGACGTCGTCGATGGAGTCCACCATCGACCCTATGAGATTCCGGTACTTCCCTGCGTCGGATTCGAACTGCGCAACGGTCTCGTCCACCGAGTCGAACAAGCCGACGGCTCGCCCGTCTCCGAGCGGGTGACTGACGGCGATCTCGGGTCGAACCCAATCGACATCCAAGGAGATCTCGGCGAAGAACGGCGAGGCCGCACCTGTGGGATGCACCGATGAGCACACGTCGTGGACGAACCCGGGAAGCGTCAGTTCGGCGCTGCGCGTGCCACCCCCGATCGCATCCGCGGCTTCGAGCACCACGACCCGCCGGCCCGCCCGTGCCAGAGCAACGGCTGCAGCGAGCCCATTCGGGCCCGAACCCACAACGGTCACATCTCGGGTGTTCACCTCGGGATCATAGTTTGCACGTCCCTCGCCGACCCGGAGGCCGAATGCAAGGCCGGTACACTTGCGACATGTCTCCCGATGATCGCCCGGTACCTCCGATTCGGTTCGCAAGCGTTCACGGGGCCCGGCTCGCGTACCAGGATTTCGGGAGCGGCAGCGAGACGATCGTCGCCATTCCGCCGTTCGCGCAGAACATCGAGACCGCGTGGGAGTGGCCCGAGATCCGAGCGATGTTCGATCGGTTCGGTTCCTTCGCACGGTACGTCCATTTCGACAAACGGGGCACCGGGGCGTCAGACAGGGACGGCCGCATCGACAACATCGACGAACGAGTTGACGACCTGCGGGCGATCATGGATGCGGCCGGGATCGAGCGGGCGCACGTGTTCGGACTGTCCGAGGGCGGCCCGATCGCCGTGATGTTCGCCGTCACCTACCCAGATCGGGTTGACAGCCTCATTCTCTTCGGAACGGGCGCCACCCTTGCGCCGCCTGATCTCACGGATGAGGATCGGAAAGCGATCCGCGACCGATTCGACATCACCGCCAGCCAATGGGGAACACCGGAGTCACCGATCCCCGACCGAATGGCGCCATCGCTCGCAGCCATCCCGGAGTTCAGGGAATGGCACCAGCGATACGAACGCTCGTCCGCGGAGCGGGCATCGATCCGCGAGTTCCTCGAGCTGTCACTCGGACTCGACGTACGTGACGTGCTCACCGACGTTCGGGTACCGACGCTCGTCATCCACCGAACCGACGACCGGGCCATCCCTGTGGAACGCGGTCGGTCGCTCGCGGCGGGTATCGACGGTGCCGAGTACATCGAAATCCCCGGTGAGGACCATTTCGGCTTCGCAGGGGATATGGAGAGCTGGATGGGGCCGCTCGAGAAGTTCGTCACTGGTTCCGTCACGGTCAACCAACCCCATGAACCGATGGGTGTGAAACCCAGGATCCGCACCCTCGGGAGGTTCGCCGTCGAGGTCGCCGGTCGCGAGGTACCAGCGTCGGAGTGGGGTTCACGAAGGGCGCGGCAGCTCTGCAAGCGACTGGTCGCCCAACGCGGCTGGCCGATCACCCGGGACCAACTCATTGACATGCTCTGGCCCGATGAGGTGGATATGACGACTCTGAGCGCGCGGTTGTCGGTGCAGCTGTCCAAAGTCAGACGGGTGCTTGGCGGTGGAGTGATCGCAGACCGGCAATCGGTGCGACTCAACCTCGACGAAGTCGCGACCGACCTCGACGACTTCTATCGAGCCGACGATCACCACGCAATCGTCGCCGCGTACGGTGGGCCGTTCCTCCCCGACGATCTGTACGACGACTGGACGATCGGACCGAGGGACGAGGCACGGGTGCGGTTCGTCACTGCGGCGCGACAGGTGGGGACCGACGCCATGGCAGCGGGCGATTACCGCCTTGCCGGGGAGATGGCCCGCAGGCTGGTCGAAGCATATCCTTTCGACGACGCCGCACACCGGCTCCTCGTACGATCGCTCGCCGCAGCAGGGGAACACCGGGAGTCCGAGCGTGCTCATGCAGCGTGGGTCACCGCCATGGCCGAGATCGATGTGGCAGTTCCCGCATTCGATTCCGTGGTGGACTGAGCCGTCGAAAGGTTTTCGAAAGGCTGCCGGGCACGATGGCAGCATGAGTACAGAACACGCCCTCACCGCGGAAGCGCCGATACTCATCTCGGCGACAGAAGGTGCACACCTTCACTTCCTCAACCACGTGGCAACCGTCAAGGTGCCCGCATCCGGACAACGATCGATGAGCGTTGTCGAGTTTCTGGCCCCGAAAGGGTTCGGACCGCCCCTCCACAATCACCGGAGTGAGGATGAGCTGTTCATCATCGTGGAAGGCGCACTCGCGTTCTTCACCGGTGACGATCGGTTCGAGTCCGAAGCAGGAGGCATCGCCTATCTGCCACAGGGACAGCCGCACACGTTCCAGGTTCTCACCGACACGGCGCGGCTGATCAACGTCACGTCGTCGAATACGGTCGTTCCGCGATTCGACGAGATGGTGACAGCCCTCGGGACTCCCACCCCGGTTCCGGAACTGCCCGAACCCGGCCCGATCGACCCCGGCCTCGTCGCAGAGATCTGTGCAGCCCATGGGATCGACATCGTCGGGCCGCCCCCGGCCCCGTTGACCTGATCCCCATCGACCCGCTCCCCATCGACCTGATCCCCCTCGACCCAAGGAGAGACCAAACATGAACATCTCATCCATTCGCCTTCGGACATTCACCATCGCGATGGCCGTCGGTGCACTCGCCATCAGCGGGTGTTCATCGGCAGACTCGGAACCCGTGACGACAACGCAGGGAGGTGCAACCGCAGTGGAGATCACGGCCACGGACTTCGCGTTCATGGGCATGCCGACCTCGGTCGAGGCCGGCACGAAGTTCGAACTGACCAACTCGTCCGACGCAGAGCTCCACGAGTTCGTCGCCATCCTGCTCCCCGAAGACGAGACACGATCCGTCGAAGAAATCATGGCGCTACCGCCCGAGGAGGTGGCGGCGCTCTTCGGAGGAGTCCAGACCGTGCTGCTGGCCCCGCCTGGCGCCGACGGTTTCGCTGCGGTCGGCGACGGTGCGCTGTGGGAACCGGGCAGGTACGCGATCATCTGTGCCATTCCCACCGGTGCCGACCCTGACGAGTACATCGCAGCCGCAGCCGAGTCGGAAGGACCTCCGGAGGTGGCCGGTGGACCACCGCATTTCGTCAACGGCATGTTCGCCGAACTCGAAGTCAGCGAATAGGGCTCAGCGAGTCACGCGAACCGGGAGTGGTCGGCCCCAGTGGGCCGGCCACTCCTGTTCTGTATCGGGCTACCCGCCGAGACAGGCGTCGAGCGCTTTCTTGGCCGCCGTTGCCTTGGCACACGCATCATCAGCCTTCTTCTTCGCTTCGGCCGCAGCCTTCTCGGCGGCATCGAGCGCAGCCTTGGCATCCTTGATCGCCTGCTCACGGGCCGGCTTGAGTGGCGCGGCGTCCTTGAGCTTCTGGAGTTCGTCGGCGATGAACTCAGGCGTCGGTCCGCTGTTCCATAGGTCCTGGACGTCGGACGCCGATATCTGGTCGGTCTGGTAGTCCACCCACACCTGTTCGGCCCACACGTCACGGACGTACAGGTCCTTGCGGTCGATACGCGTCTCGGGCCGGCCCGCCTCTTGGATCCAGGCATCCTCGCCACACAGCGGTGGGTACTCGGCACAGAGATCCTCGAGGGCGGTCTCGGCGTCGTCGAGCGTCCGCTCGGCATCACCCACCTTCTTGTCCGCCGCTTCGGCCGCCGCTTTGGCGTCGTCGCACGCCTTCTTGGCGGCGTCGTAGGCCTGCTGCTGCGGATCACAATTCCCGCCTCCACCGGCCGCGGCGCCTGCAGCTGCACCTGCGGCTGCCCCGACGAGACCTCCAGCAGCACCTGCAGCACTCGAAGCTGCGGCATCGGATGCGGCCGCCGCCGCTCCGTCACGGGCCCCGACGCAGTCATCGTATGCCTGCTTGGCAGCCGCCGCCTTGTCGCATGCGGCCTTGGCATCCGCCTCGGCCTTGTCGGCAGCGGCTTTGGCGTCGGCCTCGGCCTTCTGAGCTTTCGTGATCTCGGCTTCGAGCTCTGGTGTCTTGGCTTTCGCGGCCTTGAGATCCTTGAGCGCCTTGTCACGGAACTCATCGGACGGACCGTTGTTCCAATCGTCCTGCGTGTCCTGGGCGGAACCGCCACCTTTGTACTTGGCCCACGCCGCAGCGTTCCACGACCTCGTGACGTACAGGTCGTCGCGAGTGAGGGTCGTCCCGGAACCGACATCCGTGATGGATGCCTGCGGGCCGCAGGCAGGCGGGAACTGCTTGCAGTGGTCCTCGAGCGCCTTCTCGGCGGTCTCACGGGCGGTGGTCGCCTTGTCTGCTGCGTCGCGCTTCGCCTTGGCATCCGCTTTCGCCTTCTCGCACAGACCCTTGGCCTTCTGCCATGCGGCATACAGCTCAGCGCATGGATCCTTCTTCTGGGCCCGCGGGCCGAACAGCAACCACCAGATGAGACCAGCGATCAACAGGAGGAACCCGACGATGATGAACCAGACGAACGGACTCATCCCTCCGTCAACCGGGACTTCGACACCGTCGCCGTCGTCCGGTTGCTCCCCGGGGTCGTCCCCCGGCGACGTGATCGTGGTTGGCGATTCGACCGTCGTCGACGTTGTTGTGGTTTCAGGAGCGGCGGCTTCGAGACGCTCCTCATAGAGCCCCTGGATCTCCTGGGTCAACGGCGGTGGAAGCTCGCCACCCACGAACGAGAAGCCGTAGACCTCAGGTGTGCCCGTGTCGAACGTGTACTCCAGGTTCGTGAAGTTGTACGAGTCCGAGTAACCCTCACCGGACCCTTCAAGCGTCCCCTCGAGGGTTCCCGATTCTGGGAGATAACGCATCTTGCCGAGGCTCAACTGATACCGATCGAACTGGATGAGCTGGATCGAGAATTCGTCGATGTCGCCGCTGTCGTCCTTGGCATCGACCATGATGCCGAAGTTGTTCACGAACCCGGGGCTCCCCTGGTCACCGTCGGAGAACTCGAGGGCGAGCGGGTGGATTGTCGCCGGGGACCACGGGTGCTCCATGAACACCGCCGGATTGCCGGCCGGAGCCAGCTCCGGGAAGTTGGGGGACGTCGTGAAGACGGAATTCTCGGGTTGGAACGGATTCGATGCGTCGGTGTAGAACGCACCGGTACGAGTCGCTTCGGTTCCATTGACATCTGACCACGGGAGGATCTGGAAGAACGCTTCTGGGGTCCAGATCGTCATGGCGAAGGTGCCCTTGGGCTGGAAGTTCGGACCTTGGTTCACCAGCAACTGTGTCGGCTGGATCTGCCCGTCGACGCATCGGGACACGAACGCCTGGGACAGACCGGTGAAAGTGTCGTTCGGGGCGAAGTCGGCAGGTTCCCACCTCGGGGCACCGGGCATAACGTCACCGGTGAACAGCTCGATGATGGAACCGTTGCAGTAGCCGTCGGGCAGCGGGGCGGCGAACGCACCACCGCGGACCACCCATGGCTGATCCACAGGTGGGGCGAACCCGCCAACGGGTGGTGTCAGGATCGCTCCGTCGACAGCGAACGGATCCCCTGCGGCGAACTGCTCGCCGAAGTCGTCCGGAAGCGGAACCCCGATGAGCGTGGCGAGGAGGTCGTCGAATGCAGTTTGCCCGCGAGGGAACGACGGTGGAACCCACTGCTGCGGAACAACGGGCATCACCTCGTCGAGTTCGAACAGGTTTGGGATCTCGGGTTGTATGAACACCATGCCGATCCCCGGATCCGAGAAGATGGTGTACGGCGTCGAGGGGTTGACCACGAAGTCGAATGTGCGCTCGACCGTGATCGAATCGGTGATCCCCGGCAGGATCTCGAACTCCTGCGCGAACGGGCTCACCAGGTCAGGAGTCGGATCATTGACCACGACCCGATCGCCCTGGACCGTGGCGTCGCGGAAGCCACGGATCAGCTTTGCGAGCTCGGAATCCTCAGGGTTCGTCTGCGCCGAAGCGCCCGGAATCAGGGCAACAAGCCCTACCAACAACATGAAGACGACAACCAGTATCCGTGAACGCATTCGCAAGCCTCCCGCTCGGTTGGCCCGCTACCTCGTTGCGCGGACCGCCGCACTCATCGTCGAATGTACACCCACGCAGCCGTCACATGCCAGAACCGGCCGGGCTGCGGGCCAAAGTGCGTCGGATTAGTCATGGGCATTGGGTAGCGTGGAACCGACACGGAAGGCAGTCATGGCACACAGCGACGCAGCGAACATGCCCGATGGGAGGGACCTGCTCCGTGGCATGGGTTGGGAGCCATTGCCCTTCTCGTGTGTGGGCACCGCGCGACGCACCGGGGAGACCGGCAACAGCAGCATCTGGGCGTGGCTGATCCTCATCCCATGGTCGTCGGATGGGAAACCTTGGATCGACGGCACCGAGATCGTCCCGGCCTCGTTGAAGACGCAAGCTCAAGAACGTGCAGATATCTTCCGAAAGATGAGAGACCTCCTCGATGAACGCTACGGAGAAACCGTTGCGAATCGGGCGGTCGATGACCTTATCGCCGAGATTCTGGACGAAACATGAACACGAACACCACCCGAGCCAATGAAGCAGGGCTGACCCGGAAGCTCGCGGGCTTTGCAGTGGTCGGCATGCTCCTGCTTTCGGCCTGCAGCGCAGGAAACGTATGGACCCTCGACATCGGCGACTGCTTTGACGACTGGGAAGGCGCCACCACGAGTGCGGAATCCCAGGAAGTCAGCGATGTGCCCATCGTCGATTGCGATCAGCCTCACGACAACGAGGTGTATTCCAAGACGGACATGGCCGATGGCTCATACCCGGGTGACAGCGCCGTCGAAGACATCGCCATCGAGACGTGCTACGACGGATTCGAGTCATTCGTCGGATTGGCCTATGAGGAGTCGACGCTTGACTTCGGTTGGCTGTTCCCGACTTCGGCGTCATGGGCGGAGGGCGATCGTGAGATCGTGTGCTTCGTGTATGACTATGAATTCGCCAAGCTCACCGGCTCGATGCAGGACTCCCAGGTCTAACTGACCCGGCACCGGTCGCCGCTGCACTCCGAGCGGCGGCGACCTGATTGAGCACGCCAGCGAACGCGACGATGATCGTGAGCGCTACGAGCGGCCACGTGTAGCTCTGCAGTCCGTCGCGGGCAGCCCCGATGACGATCGGGGTGAACCCGCCGACGACTGCCGCTACCGACCACTGCTTCCCCATCACCGACCCGAAGTCGGGTCCTGCATACCAGTCGTTCATGATCACCGCTCGCAGCGGGAGACTGAACCCGAAGAACAGCCCGAAGAACACGAAGTGGGCTGCCATCACGATCTGCGGTGATCCCACGATCGCAAGCGTCATCGACGCTACGAGACCGGCGATCGCCCAGTTGAAGACGGTGGTTGGAGCGACGCGGCTCGCCAGGCGAGGTGCGAGCCACCGACCCGGGAACGTCAGGAGTCCCGACACGCCGGCGAGCACCGCTACCAACGCCACGTCGAATCCCTGCTCCTCGAACACTGCCACCCGGTGGAACAACATCGTGCTCATCGATGCAAACATCAACACCACCGATGCAGAGATGTACCCGAGCCGGGCGTCGTCTCGGAATCGCCGCCACCGCACCCGAGGAACCTCCACACCGTGGTCACCCTTCGGCTTCATCGTCGGGTAGAAGAACGCCGTGGCCACGAGGCCGGTCACGAGAACCGCAACCGCGAGACCGACGACCGTAGGGCGCCATCCGAATCGTGCGACAGCGAACCCGGTCAGGGGCAGGAACACCGGCCCGGCGATACCGCCGATCACCGAGAGCAGAGCTATTGCGCGGTTTCGATAGCTCTCACCGACCCAAAGGCTGACGGCCACGTAGGCCGGCTCGTACAGGGTCATCGCCTGGGCGGGACCCAGGAAGAGCCAGAATGCACCAACGACGACCCATGCCGACGTTGCACTGGCGATCACGAGCAGCCCGAGAGCTGCGAGCACTGCTCCGAACGCCATCAACCCCCTGACCGAATGATGGTCCGCCCAACGCCCGACGCGCGGAGCCAGAAGGCCGGCGATCACCCCCGCTCCCCCGTATGCGGTCGACAACAGCGCGATCGAGAACTCACCGCCGGCCGCCTCCTCGGTGAGGAGCACCGACATCGCGTAGAGCTCCACCCCGAAAGCCACAAACACGAAGGTCGACAACCCGACAACTGCCGACCTCGGATACTCGCTCGTGGACATCCCGCCAGCGTACCCCCGACGCGTACCCAGGGTTGTGCGACCATGTTCACGTGGTACCTGAGCCCACAGAAAGGGGGCAATGACCCCGATCCCTGTGTCACCTACCCCCGGTGGACGCCCTGGGTGCTCTTTCTGTGGGCTCCAGCACCCTGTTTTCGTGGTCGCACAACCCTGGGTACGCGGTTTTGATGGACCTGGGCGTCAGTTGTCGAGGTAGGTGTGGATGGTGTCGAGGGTGGCTTGGTAGGCCAGCATGTTGAACTCGGGTTTGAAGCCGATGGCGGTGTTGATACCAAGCATGGGGGCGTTGCTGGCGGCGTTCTCGGTCACAAGGCGTTTGGCATCGGGGTACCTCTCCAGCGCACGCAGGATGGCGGCGGCCTTGATCCACTTGCCCAGCGCGAAACCACGGTGGTCCCGATCGACCACGGTCAGGGTGGTATTGAGCGTCTCGTGGTCGTCACCCGTCACGATGATCCCGGAAAACCCGACGAGGCGACCCGATTCGACATGGCGCGCCACCGCGGTCGTCCGCTCGACCACTCCCGCAATCTGCTGCTCCCGCTCAGCCACCATCTCGGCCGTCACCTCGTTCGGCTCCAAGTCGAGATCCTCGAAAGGCATGTCTTCGTCAGCCATGACGAAGATCCGGGCCAGGTCCTCGTGAAACTCCTGTGGGTACGGGCCGTCCCAGACGGTCACCTCGTACGCCGGCGCGCGGTCCGGGCCGGCAGCGCGCCACTGCTCGAGCATCGACCGATCCAGGTCGGCCACCAACACCGTGTTGACCACCTCTCGCATCGCCACTTCTGCCCGGACGGTCCGAGCGAACGCGTCGCCGGCTGGGACCGTATTGATCGTGTCGGCGGTCACCATCGTCCGGCCTGTGCTCGCCGCGAACTCAGCGACCTGCCTGAGCAGCGCCCGCCCGACACCCTGCTGCCTGACATCCCGACGCACGCAGAAATCGGCGTACACCAAGTGTTCGTTCGTGCCGTCGATCCAAACGGCGGCCATCATGAGTCCGACAACCTCGCCATCAGGGTTGGTGGCCAGGAAGTGGCTCACCTCCATGCCCTGAAAGTTGAACTTCGCCCGGTACTCGGCGACCGTGTTGTCGTGACGATACGAGACCTTCTCGCGCCCGATCTCGTTGTGCAGCGCCACGACCAACGCGGCGTCGTCGTCCGACGTGAACGGGAACACCTCAGCTATCTCGAGACCACGCATACGACTCCGATCCGAGGGCGGACTCTACAACCGGGTCCCGAGGACTTCACGCCACGACTCGCTGTATGGTCTTTGGCGGAACCAAGGAGACAGCCCCATGACAGAAGAACCATTCGTACCGATGATCTCGCCGGATGACCCTGTCTTCGACCCGAACGACATGGACCCCACCGCCACACCCGCCACCGACTTCTGGCGGTACGCAAACGGCGGCTGGCTCGACGCAAACCCCGTGCCGCCCGAGTACGGATCCTGGGGTGCATTCCACGAATTGCACGAACGGAACGAGAAGATCGTCCACGAGATCCTGATCGAAGCGTCCGAAACCGACGCACCCATGGGTTCGACCACGCAGAAGGTCGGTGACTTCTACGCAGCAGGCATGGACACCGATGCCATCGAGGCAGCAGATCTGACCCCCATCCAACGTTGGCTGGAGATGATCGACGACATCACCGACCTCGCAGATCTCCGATCGACATTCCACGAGCTCCTGCGGATCGGAGCCGGCGTCGGGTGGAGTTGGCATGTCGAGCCCGACCGCGGCAATTCCACACAGAATCTGCTCTACATCGGGCAGGGTGGCCTCGGACTCCCCGACCGCGACTACTACTTCCGAGACGATGCCGCTTCCACCGAACTCGCGGCGGCCTACCGGGACCACATCACCGCGATGTTCGAGTTGCTCGGAGCCGACGCTGAGGCGGCGGCACAGGCACCGTCAACCATCTGGGCCATCGAGTCGCGGCTCGCCGATGCCTCCAATACCGCGGTCGAGCAGCGGGATGTCCAGGCGACGACCAACCGGTTCACCAGGGACGAGCTCACCGCCCTTGCACCGACCGTCGACATCAACTCGTGGGTCGACATCGTCGGCGCTCCGCAGGAGACATCGGTCAATATCGACAATCCTGACTTCTTCACAGAACTCGAAGCGATGTTCCCTGAGGTCCCTCTCGAGGATTGGAAGGTGTATTGCCGTTGGCATCTGCTCATGGCCACAGCATCGGGCCTGCCGAAGCGGTTCGAAGACGAAGCGTTCTCGTTCTGGGGCGTCAAGGTCGGCGGCCAGAAGGAACAGAAGGCCCGTTGGAAACGCGTTGCTGCGGCGGCAGGCGGCAGCATCGGGCATCTCGTCGGGCAGCTCTACGTCAAGGATCATTTCCCGCCGGAGGCCAAGGCTGCCGTCGAAGACCTCGTTGAACGGCTTCTCGTCGAAATGGGCGACAGCATCGATGCCGTCGATTGGATGAGCGACGAAACCAAAGCTCAGGCCAAGATCAAGCTCGACGGCTTCGGATACAAGATCGGCTACCCCGATGTGTGGCGCGACTATTCAGCGCTCGACATCTCACGGGACACGTGGCTGGGGAACCGCCTTGCTGCACGGGCCTTCGAGGTCGACAGAAACATTGCGACACTCGGCAAGCCGCTCGATCCCCACGAATGGCTGATGCCGCCGCACATCGTCAACGCGTACTACTGGCCCGAACGGAACGAGATCGTCTTCCCCGCAGGGATTCTCCAGCCACCGTTCTACTCATACGAAGCGGACGACGCTGTGAACTTCGGGGGTATCGGTGTCGTGATCGGCCATGAGATCACGCATGGTTTCGATGACAAGGGCAGCCTGTACGACGCAACGGGGAATCTTCGCAATTGGTGGACCGACAGCGATCGCGAGGAGTTCGAGGCTCGGGCTCGGCAGATTTCTGAGCAGTTCAGCGAGTTCGAGGTCGAGGACGGGCTGTTCGTCAACGGCGATCTGACACTCGGCGAGAACATCGCTGACCTTGCCGGGCTCACGCTTGCCTACGCAGCTCTGCAGCGGAAGCTCGACGAAGAAGGCAGGGAGGACGTCGGCGGCCTGACCCCCGAACAACGGTTCTACCTTTCCTACGCGAGGGTGTGGCGCACGAATTCGACACCCGAGTATCTACGCCTCATCGTGAACAGCGACCCACACTCCCCCGCCCAGTTCCGCGTACGGGGACCGCTTGCGAACCTTGCGTCGTTCGCCGATGCGTTCAAGATCCCCGAGGATGCCCCTGCAACCCGACCGGCCAACGAACGCACCACCGTTTGGTAGGTGCCGAGCGGTCTACTTCTTCGACTGCTCGTAGTAGGGATTGTCTCCCTGGGCGTGATCCGTCACGTCGATCACCTTGGTGATCTCGGGGACGAATTCGGTGATCGTGGCTTCGATGCCTTGTGAGAGTGTGACGCTCGCCATGCCGCAACCCTGACAGCCACCGCCAAGACGTATGTAGGCGGTTCCTTCCTCGACGGCAACGACCTCTGCCCGTCCGCCGTGGGAAGCAATCGAAGGGTTGATTGCTTCGTTGACGACCTGGATCACCTTTTCGGCGACCGATCCAGTGAGATCGCCCTTGGCCATGCCGGTGGAGATCGCAGGACTCGGCGTGTTCGGGTTCTCGATCGTCAGGCCCGGATTGAGCAGGTTCTTGGACTTCGTCAGCACGGCGCCACGGAGGTTGGGGACATCGGCTTCTGACACGATCACCGCCAACGAACCGTTGTCATGGATCACATCGGTTTCCGCCGCGGCGTCGATGCGCATGAACGCGGTCCCGTAGGTGAACGCACCTTCGGCGATGCCACCGATGGAGATGACCAACCCAAGTTCTTCAGCGTCATCCTCACGGCTGCGGATGTCGAGCAGCATGGGCAGAACGGTTTCATCGACGGAAACGACCGGTTCATCAACAAATGGCATAGACCCGATGGTACGTGCGTCACATGCGGTAGCGGGACGCGGCATGATGGGGGCATGGAAACCATTGTCATCGTGGCCAGCTGCGAGAGCTATCGGACCGGTGACTTCATCCGGGCTGCGCGTCACCAACGGCTCGACGTCGTCATCGCTTCGGATGCTGAATCGCCGTTCGACAAGGACGCAGATCGAACCGTTCTCGTCGATCTCAGCGACGCCGATGCGGCTGGAGCAGTCATCGCCGACACCGTGCCGCAGGCCGCGGCCGTCATCGCCGTCGACGACCAAGGCGTGGTGGCTGCTGCCCAAGCGAGCCGCAACCTCGGCCTCCCGACGAACCCCGTGTCGGCCGTCGAGGCAACCAGGAACAAACTCATCATGCGTCGACTCCTCGCCGACGCCGGGGTCCAGCAACCCGCGTTCGCCGAGGTGGTGCACGGTTCGCACGATCCGAGATCGGTTCCGTTCGCCTACCCGCGGGTCGTCAAACCGACGGGTTTGTCTGCGAGCCGCGGGGTCATCCGCGTGGATTCCCACGACGAATTCGTAGCGACCGAGGCGCGGATCCGCAGGATGCTTGCCGACGACGGCATGGATGCCACAGCGCCCCTCATCGTCGAGGAGTACATCCCTGGCGGGGAGATCGTCGTTGAGGGAATCATGATCGACGGCGATCTCGAGGTGCTTGCCGTCATCGACAAACCGCAACCGCTCACGGGCCCGTACTTCGAGGAAACCGCGTTCGTGACACCGAGTCGGGCATCGGACGCGACGCAGCGTCGGGCCATCGGCGTCGTGCGGGCCGGTGTGGCAGCCCTCGGCATCGTGACCGGACCGGTCCACGCCGAACTCAGGATCGACCCGAAGGACCGCACGTGGCTGATCGAGATCGCGGCGCGTTCGATCGGGGGGCTGTGTGGCCGGTCGTTGTCATTCGGACTTCTGGCCGAACCACTGGAATCCGTCATCATCCGCAGTGCCATCGGTCGATCCGCACCCCCGGGATCCCAGACACGACCGTCGAGCGGCGTGATGATGCTCCCGATACCTGCAGCAGGGACACTCACCGCCGTCGACTCCCTCGAGGCAGCTCGAGCGGTCGGGGGTGTGGATGGCATCGACATCACGATCCCCCTCGGG
>CBDUOH010000041.1:0-18549 GCA_965368815.1 uncultured Acidimicrobiia bacterium | reverse complement strand
CCCTCGGAATCCACCTCGACAGCGTCATTCATTGTTTGTATCAACCGATCGTTCGTCCGGGTTGGTCACATTAGACACAGCATCGGATGCCGCAGCCGGCCGTCTCGACGACCGGGACACTCGTCTTTCGTTCCTGCTTACTCTCTCGGGATGCCTCAGATGTTCGCACTCGCTTCCGCCATCCTGTTCGGGACGGCGGACTTCATCGGAGGGTTCGCAACCCGCCGGTTGCAGGCGTGGACCGTCGCCCTGTGGACGCAGTTGTTCGGTCTGCCCGTCCTCGGCCTCGGAGTCGTCGTGGTCAGCGCTCCGGAGGTGACACGCAACGACCTGATGTGGGGTGCGTCGGCAGGCATCGTGGGTATCGCTGGCTTGGCGGTCTTGTATGCCGCCCTCGCCGCCGGACAGATGTCCGTTGTTGCGCCGATCATCGGAGCCGTCGCCGCCGTGATACCTGTCACCTTCGCCGTGGCCGTCGGGGAGTCGATCAACGCGGTCCAGTGGGGCGGCATCGCTCTCGCCGTCGGAGCGGTTGTGCTCCTCGGTCGCGATCCCGACGCTGGCCCGCTCAATCGGAAACTCCTGCTCCAGGCAATCGCGGCGGCGACGGCATTCGGTGTCTTCTTCGTGCTGATGGGACAGACCAGCGTCGATTCCGGTGTGTGGCCGCTGATCGCTGCGCGCTCCATCTCAGTGCCTTTCGGAATCGGCGTGGTTCTTCTGGCAGCGACCGTGAACCCGAAGGCACCACACGGAACATGGCGGCTCGTCGCGTTGTCCGGTGCCATCGACATGATGGCGAACATCGCGATCCTGCTGGCTGTCCAGCGCGGTCCGATCGGGATCAACGCAGTTCTCGGCAGCCTCTACCCGGTGTTCACGGTCGCTGCCGCGATCGTTGTGCTTCGCGAGCGACCATCACAGAGCCAAGCGATCGGCATCGTTCTGGCTGTGGGCGCTATCGCTGCCCTGGCGATCTGACCGGCATACCCGTACGGGTTGCCGCGGACGGAATCGACACTTCGATGATCCCCCCGGGACCCGGCACGATACGGATCCGCCCACCAACAGCATCGGTGAGTGCGTGGGCGATTGCGAGACCGAGCCCGGCACCACCACCGTCCCGCGTCCTGGCCGAGTCCGACTTCGTGAATGTGTCGAACGCCCTGGACACGAAATCCTCATCGAACCCCGGGCCGGTGTCGGCTACCACAACGATCGCCGAACCCTCTGAACCGGCGT
Organism: uncultured Acidimicrobiia bacterium; assembly: GCA_965368815.1. Lineage (GTDB taxonomy): Bacteria > Actinomycetota > Acidimicrobiia > Spongiisociales > UBA5794 > UBA5794. The sequence continues at coordinate 17,307 of CBDUOH010000041.1, read as the reverse complement.
CGGCTCCAACGGAAACCGTGACCTCGGAGTGATCGGGGGCATGCCGAATCGCATTGTCAACCAGGTTCCGCAGGATTCGACCCACGGCTGCCTCGGCGGTCTGGACAACGATGCGATCCGCGGAGTCGAGAGCCAATGTCACGGCACGGCGATCGGCCACCGGACGCATCACCTCAAGGGTTTCGTCGGCGACCTCGGTGATGTCGGTTGCTGTGAACTCGACCGCGACGTCGCCGGCCTGGGCACGTGCGAGGAGGAAGAGGTCATCGACCAGGTTGCTGAGAACCTCGACGTCGGATTGGAGCGACGCCAGGTATCTGGCGGGGTCGGCGGCGATCCCGTCGACCAACGCCTCGGTGGCAGCTTGCATCGATGCAAGCGGGGTCCGCAGGTCGTGGGACACCGCAGCGAAGAATTCGTGGCGCCGCTGTTCCTCGGCCTGGTGTTCGCGTCGCGCCTCGGTCAACTGGTCGGCCAGCTCGTCCAACTCTGAAGCCAGGAGTCCGATCTCGTCGGCCCGGGTGACACCGGTGCGCGCGGACAACTCGCCAGCGGCCACCATCCGGGCCGTGTCTGTCATGCGCTCGACATCCTCGGTGAGTCCTTGGCTTGCCGATACGGCGAAGGCAACCGAGGCGACCAACCCGAATCCGAGGACCACGAGGACGAGCGTCAGATCGTGCTCCGAGAAGAACATCCGATTGGCTGCAATCGCAAGGCCGACGGACGCGACAACGAGGCTCACCAGCGACAGCGAAAAGAGTGTCACGATCAACCGCTGGGATCGCCGAGCTATGAGAGGAAGGAAGACCGCTGCGAGTCCGGACACGAGCGCCATGATCCCGAAGATGATCGCAAGCTCGAGCCGTTCGGCTCCCGACGGCTGCATCGTCACCTCGAACAGCGCTAGCCCGATCAGGACCGCGGCAACCGACGAAAGCAGGGTCCTCATGGCTCGAACCTGTATCCGCGCCCCCACACCGTCGTTATGCGATCGGGGTTGTCGGGATCCGTCTCGATCTTCTGCCGCAGCCTTCTGACGTGCACCGTCACGGTCGACGTGTCCTGCCATTCCGCCTTGGACCCCCACACGCGTTCGAGCAGTTCGGCGCGGGAGAAGACGGTCCTCGGGTGTGCAGCCAGACACACGAGCAGATCGAACTCAAGGGGTGGCATCGCCACCGTTTCCCCGTTGATCGTGACTTCACGCGCACTCCCGTCGATCCTCATGTCACCGACCTCGATGACTTCCACCTGGTCCGTCACCCCACTCGCCGCTCTTCGGAGCACGGCTTTGACCCGTGCCGCAACCTCCCTCGGGCTGAAGGGTTTGACCACATAGTCATCTGCTCCGAGTTCGAGCCCGAGAAGGCGGTCCGTCTCGGTCGAGCGTGCGGTGAGAAGGATCACCGGGACGTCGCTCGTCTCCCGGATCTTTGACAGGACGGAGTATCCGTCGAGCTTGGGAAGCATCACATCGAGGACCACAAGCGCCGGTTGATGCCTGGTAATGCCCGCAAGCGCCGCTTCGCCGTCGGAAGCTTCATGGCAGACGAAACCGTCCCTTGTCAGATAGGTACAGACGACCTCTCTGACCATGGGTTCGTCGTCAACGACAAGTACCGCCAGGTCTCGATCACTCATTCCCCCATCGTACGGCCCGGTCAGCCTACGCACACCCGTCAATGCGCACTTCGTGGCAGGGGCAACGGAACTGCTTCACCACCCACCCTCGACGAGATCGTGCGCACGCTCGTCGGTTCACCTCGCAAGACATCGGGCCACTACATACACTCGGTTGCGGAGGTTCGATGTCGACACCATTTCTGCAACATCTTGCTGCCGAGGCGGAAGCGATCAAGGACGCGGGGTTGTTCAAGTCCGAACGCGTCATCGCTTCACCACAGGACGCGGTGATCACCCTGTCCGATGGCACCGAGGTCATCAATTTCTGTGCGAACAACTACCTCGGTCTGGCGAACAGCGAAACACTCGTCAACGTGGCCAAGGACGCTCTTGACAGCTACGGCTACGGCATGGCGTCCGTGCGATTCATCTGCGGGACCCAGACCGTGCACAAGGCTCTCGAATCCGAGATCAGCAGCTTCCTGGGGACGGAAGACACGATTCTGTACTCCTCCTGCTGGGACGCAAACGGTGGGCTGTTCGAGACCGTTCTGGGCCCCGAGGACGCAATCATCTCGGACGCTTTGAATCATGCATCGATCATCGACGGTGTCAGACTCTGCAAGGCCGCCCGCTATCGATACGCGAACAACGACATGGGCGACCTGCGCACGCAGCTTGAGGCCGCAAAGGACGCCCGGTTCAAGATGATCGCCACCGACGGCGTCTTCTCGATGGACGGTGTCATCGCCAACCTCCCGGCCATCTGCGATCTTGCGGACGAATACGGAGCGATCGTCATGGTGGACGATTCACACGCTGTGGGGTTCATCGGCCCCAACGGTGGAGGAACTCCCGACTATTGGGGAGTCACCGATCGGGTGGACGTTGTTACCGGGACGTTCGGCAAGGCGCTCGGCGGAGCGAGCGGTGGGTACACGTCGGGCCCCAAGGAGCTGGTGGCGATGCTTCGCCAACGCTCACGGCCCTATCTGTTCTCGAACTCGCTCGCCCCGGTGATCGGTGCCACCACCATTCAGGCAATCCACCAACTCAGGGACTCAGCTGAACGGCGTGAACGCGTCGCTGCGAACGCCACTCGATTCCGCGATGGCATGTCCGCAGTCGGATTCGAACTCGCCGGTGAGGGTCACCCGATCATCCCGGTCATGCTCGGCGACGCAAAGGTCGCATCACACATGGCCGACCTGTTGCTCGAAGAGGGTGTGTATGTCATCGGGTTCTCGTTCCCCGTCGTCCCGCGCGGTGAGGCCAGGATCCGGACCCAGATGTCGGCGGCACACACCGATGACCACATCGACAAGGCAATCGCGGCGTTCACGAAGATCGGGCGTCAGCTCGGGGTCATCGCCTGATGCGGGCCCTCGTCAAGACCAGGCCCGAGCAAGGTATTTGGTTCGAGGACATCCCGAAACCGGACGTCGGACCCAACGATGTCCTCGTCCGTGTCCACAAGACGTCGATCTGCGGCACCGATCTGCACATCGTCGCGTGGGACGAGTGGGCTGCCTCGACCGTCCCGACCCCGATGGCCATCGGCCACGAATACATGGGCGTGATCGAGGACATGGGTTCGGAAGTGGAGGGGTTCCGGGTCGGTCAGCGGGTGTCGGGTGAAGGCCACATCGTGTGCGGCAGGTGCCGAAACTGCCAGGCGGGTCGGCGGCATCTGTGCATCAGGACCATCGGCGTCGGCGTGAACCGACCCGGTGCATTCGCCGACTACGTCGCGATACCGGGCTCGAACATCCAGCCGATACCCGAGGACATATCCGATGACATCGCCTGCATCCTCGATCCCCTGGGCAACGCGGTCCATACGGCACTCAACTTCGACCTCGTGGGCGAGGACGTGCTCATCACGGGGTCCGGACCCATCGGAATGATGGCAGTCGCCATCGCGAGATTCGTTGGCGCACGCCACATCGTTGTGACGGACATCAATGAGTACCGGCTTGCGCTCGCCGAAACGATGGGCGCCGACTACGAGATCAACACCTCCACCAGCACGGTCCGGGCAGCCATGGACGAACTCGGCATGACAGAGGGGTTCGATGTCGGGCTTGAGATGTCCGGCAACCCGGCTGCACTCCACGACATGATCACGACGATGAACAACGGCGGAAACATCGCGCTCTTGGGAATCCCACCGAAGCAGGCACCCATCGACTGGAACGACATCGTGTTCAAGGGCCTCACGCTCCAGGGGATCTACGGGAGAAAGATGTTCGAGACGTGGTACAAGATGCTCGCCATGCTCCAGAAGGGTCTCGACGTGTCCCCCGTGATCACCCATCAGTTCGATGCGGCTGACCACGAGGACGCGTTCGAAACTGTCCGCTCCGGGCAATCGGCGAAGGTCATCCTCAACTGGGCCTGAGGCGACACCGCACCTAGGACTGCTCCGTCTGGAAGAATGGGCCCATGCCCTTGGGTTTCACCTGCAGCCTCCCTGCCTGGGTGGAGGACGTCGTCGATTTCGATCGACCGTATGCCTCCGACGATGACAAGATGGCCCTCGCCATCGACCTGTCACTCAACAACGTGATCCACGCCACCGGCGGCCCATTCGGCGCCGCCATCTTCGACGTTGCAACCGATCGGCTGATCGCTCCCGGGGTCAACCTTGTGGTTCCCCAGAACAACCCGACGGCGCACGCAGAGATCGTGGCAATGGGCGTGGCGGGAGCACGGATGGGGCGGTACGACCTCAGCAACGACGGTACGGAGCCGACCATACTCGCAACGAGCGTCGAGCCGTGCGCGATGTGTCTCGGAGCCACGCCGTGGAGCGGCGTCACCTCCGTGCTCATCGGTGCCCGTGATGGTGACGCACGATCCATCGGTTTCGACGAAGGAACCAAACCGGCCGATTGGGTGCGTTCGCTTGAACAACGAGGCATTTCGGTCCGGCAGGACGTGCGCCGGGACGACGCGATCGCGGTCCTGGATCGCTATGCCTCCGGTGGTGGCGAGATCTACAACGCCGACGGGCAAGCCGACGATGCATGACGTACAGGACCGCTCGTGGGAGTTCGACCGCTACGAACGTCCGGCAACGATGGACGAGGCGCTTGAGCTCCTCGACCACCTCGGGCACGCGGCTCGGGTCATCGCCGGAGGAACCGACCTCCTGCTTGAGATGCAACGCAAGGTTCGCGATGTCTCGTACCTCGTCGATCTCGCCGCGATACCGCAGCTCGGCGACATCACGGCCACCGACGGATTCATCGGTCTCGGACCGTTGGTCACCCACAAGGACGTCGTCTCCTCGTCCGTGATCCTGGACATGGGCCTTCCTCTCGCACAGGCCTCGCTTGAGGTTGGATCCGCGCAATTGCGCAATAGAGCAACCGTGGCTGGCAATCTGATCACTGCGAGCCCGGCGAACGACACGATTTCGGCACTGCTCGCGCTCGATGCAACAGTCGAATTGCGATCGGTTGACGGCGTGCGGACGATGACTCTTCCGGACTTCTACACCGGCGTCAGACGCACCGTGATGCAACCGAATGAGATCATGACGGCGATCAGATTCCGGGCCTTGACCGATCTTGACAGCGGCGTGTTCGCCAAGGTGGGACTCCGATCCGCCCAGGCAATCTCGGTGGTGCACGGTGCCGTGGTGCTTTCCCACGAGTCCGGTGTCATTTCGGAAGCACGAATCGCGCTCGGCAGCGTCGCTCCCACGGTGGTCCTCGCCGAGGCTGCCGACCGCCTCGTGGGCAAGGAACTCTCCGACCCGTTGATCGAGTCGACGGCACGCAGCGCGGCGTCCGAAGTAGCACCGATCTCGGACGGTCGCGCGACGGCCGAGTATCGAACCGAGCTTGTCGCGGTGGCGGTTCGGCGGATGCTCCACTCGATCAAGGACCGAACCGAGCGAGATCAGTGGCCCGCACGGGTGACGACGCTGTCTACGGCCCCGAGCCCCAACCTTCGGCCAGCCTTGTCGGCGGCGTCAGGTGACCCCATGACGCTTGCTGTCAACGGGAAAGAGGTGCACGGTCCCGTGGGGTTGGGCGTGACCCTTCTCGACTGGATCCGTGACAACGCAACCGACAGCGACGCTGAACCACTCACAGGCACGAAGGAGGGCTGTGGGGAAGGCGAATGCGGAGCCTGCACGGTCCACATGGACGGCGAGGCAGTACTCGCCTGTCTTGTTCCGTGCACGGCGGCTGTCGGGTCGACCATCGTGACGATCGAGGGACTGGCATCGGACCTCGACCGAGCCATCCAGGAAGCCTTCGTGAACACCGGCGCGGTGCAATGCGGATTCTGCACGCCCGGGTTTGTCATGGCAGCGTCCTCACTCGTCGCCGAACACGACAACCTGACGGCACGCGAGGCACGCGACGGACTGAGTGGCAACATCTGTCGCTGCACGGGGTACGAGTCGATCGTGACCGCCCTCACAACACCCACCCTCCTCCACGGCGGTGCCTCATGAGCGTCGGCAGGACGGAACAACGAATCGACGCGTGGGGAAAGGTGACTGGCGCTGCCCGCTACCCGGACGATCTCGATGTCCCCGATGCGTTGCACGCCAAGGTGGTGTTCTCGGGTCGGCCGCATGCCCGCATGCTGTCGATGGACGTGGAGCCGGCGCTGGCCGTCGCGGGCGTCGTGGATGTCGTCACCGCGGCTGACATCCCACTCAACGAGTACGGGCTCACGATGTTCGATCAACCGGTTCTCGTGGGAGTGGACGCCACCGGGGAGTCGGCTGTTCCATCCGACATCAGCCGTTGGGAAGCGGATCAGATCGCAGTGGTCATTGCGTCGGACGCGGTCTCGGCCCTCGCTGGAGCAAAGGCACTCGTCGTCGAATGGGACGATCTCCCGATCGCGCCGGACATCAGCTCTGCGATGGCGGGCAATGTGTTGGTTCACCCCGAGAACGGTCTCGCCACCAATGCCTACTACGGGCTGAGGATCCGCAAGGGCGACATGGCATCGGGGTGGAACCGGGCGGAGGTGACCGTCGAGGGCACCTACCGGGTCCCCCACCAGGAACACGCATATCTCCAGCCAGAGGCGGCTGTCGCATATGTCGAGAACGGTGTCGTGACGGTCCAGATAGCGGGGCAATGGACGCACGAGGACCAGGCGCAGATCGCCCATGCACTCCAACTCGACCCCGCACAGGTCCGCGTGGTGTATCCGGCCATCGGTGGCGCTTTCGGGGGGCGCGAGGACATGAGCCTCCAGATCGTCCTTGCCGCTGCCGCGCTCAAACTGCACCGTGCCGGGATCAACCGACCCGTCCGGACCGTCTGGAACCGCGAAGAGAGCATCGTGGGTCATCACAAGCGTCACCGAGCCGAGATAACCGCACGGTGGGGCGCGACCCGTGACGGCAGAGTGGTGGCCGTCGAGGCAGACGCCTTCCTTGATGCCGGCGCGTACAACTACACGTCGAACAAGGTCCTTGCCAACCTCCACATGACCGTAACCGGGCCGTACAACATCCCGAACGCCCGCATCGACTCGAAGGCCGTGTACACACATTCGGTGCCCGGCGGTGCCTTCCGCGGTTTCGGCGGACCGCAGGGCGCGTTCGTCGCAGAATGCCAGATGAACAAACTCGCGAAGCAACTCAACCTTGACCCGGCAGAGGTCCGCCGAGTCAATCTTCTTCACGATGGCGACGACTTCATCACCCAGCGCCCCATGCCCGCAGGTGTCAGCATCGAGACGGTGCTCGATGAACTCCTCGAGGCGTCGGCGTGGGACGACCCCCCACCGATCGAAACGACGGTGGGTGCGATCCGTTCACTCGGCGCACACGCACCTTCGGTGCGAACCGGTCGCGGGATGGCCCTTGCGCTCAAGAACGTAGGTTTCGCAATGGGTTTCCCCGAGCGGTGCGAGGCGACGGTCACGTTGCACGGCACCGACACCATCGAAACCGTGGATCTCGCCCACGCCGGAGCCGATGTCGGTCAAGGCGCACACACCGTGTTCGTCCAAATGGTCGCGGAGGCAACCGGAGTTGACGTCGACCGGGTCCACGGGACGTTCTCGGACACTGCCACCTCAGGGGATTCGGGTTCGGCATCGGCGTCCCGCATGACGTTCATGGCCGGCAACTCGATCCAAGGAGCGGTCGAGGAGGCCAAGAAGGCGTGGATCGACGGGCAACGGCCCGCCACCGGGCACTTCCGCTACGTACCACCGCGCACGGAGCCGATTGACGATGCCACGGGAGCTGGGTCGCCGGTGTTTGCCTTCGGCTACGTGGGCGAGGTGGTCGACGTGGCGGTCGACATCGAAACAGGTCACATCCGTGTCGGAACGGTGCACTGCGCCGTTGACGTAGGGCGCGCCATCAACCCGGGTCTGGTGGTGGGCCAGACCGAGGGAGCGATCGTACAGGCACACGGGTACACGCTGTCCGAACGGCTCAGGGTGACCGACGGTCGCATCGAGAACCCCACCCTGTCGGGCTACCTGCTCCCCGGATCGATGGATGTTCCTGATCGCATCGTCACGACCATCGTGGAGGTGGCGGATCCCTTGGGGCCGTGGGGCGCTCGCGGTATGGCGGAGATGCCCTTCATACCGTATGCACCCGCCGTGGTTGCCGCGTTGGCCGATGCCACAGGCGTTTGGTTCGATGAATTCCCTCTGACTCCCGATAGGGTGCTCGCCGGGCTCAAGAAGGAATCGGTCGATGTCTGACATCATCGGGAACAGTTCACGGGTTGCGGTCGTCGGATCGATCAACAGCGACCTCGTTCTCCACACGGCCAGGATCCCGTCACCGGGTGAAACCGTGACCGCCACGTCCTCCACCGTCCACAACGGTGGCAAGGGAGCGAACCAGGCGGTTGCGACGGCCAGGCTCGGTCAGAGCACCACCCTTGTCGGTTGCGTGGGGAGCGATGCGAACGGCGCACGGCTCATGGCTGCGCTCGAATCGAACAATGTCGACATCTCCATGGTCTCGACGGTCGAAGACCCCACCGGTGTCGCCGTGATCGTCGTTGACAAGCGCGGCGAGAACACCATCGTCGTGAACCCCGGTGCGAATGCCCACCTCACCGCCGACCTCGTTGCAGAGGCCGCGGGCATCATCGCACCTGCCGACGTGACCCTTGTGCAGATGGAGATACCAATGGAGGCTGTGATCGCAGCCCTCGAGACCGCCAACGGGACGACGTTGCTGAATCCTGCACCTGCGACGCCACTGGATGCGGCCGTGCTCAGGCATGTCGACGTCCTCCTGCCGAACCGCACGGAACTGGGGATCCTTGCCGGGATGGATGAACCTACGACCGAACCCGACATCGTCAAGGCGGTGCGAACGCTCCCCTTCGACGGAATCGTCGTCGTGACACTCGGGTCCGAAGGAGCTGTCGCCGTGCTCGCCGATGGAACCGTTGTACGCACCATCCCCCCGGCCGTGAGGGTCGTCGACACGGTCGGTGCTGGCGATGCGTTCTGCGCCGGATTCGCCCACGGCGTAGCGACCGGACTCGATCTCCGCCAATCGCTCGTCCTCGCTACCGCATGCGGTGCACACGCCACGACGATCCCGGGCGCCCAGCCCTCGATGCCGACCCAGGAAGACGCCGATCGCTGGATCCGTCGCGTAACCGTCACCTAGGAGTCGACGCGGTGGCGTCCACGGCGTGGCCGTGGTGCACGTGCGATCTCGGTCGATCAGTCCGGTGTCATGATCTCGGAGAGCCCGTCGGTGAAATCGGTGCGACCCGATAGGAGGTCCGAACCGTGTGTGACCGCATTGGCCCCGAACTTGCGACGGAGTTCGTCGACGGAATGATCCAACGCCTCGAATTCGAGCTCACGCGGCGATCCGCCCGAGAGATCATCGTCGTCCACTCCGAAGGCAAGTTGTGTCGCATCAACCCGGCCGATGCCTGAGGTCGCGACACTGATCAAGGTGGTTTCGTGCTTCGGAAACTCTGCGAGCACGCCTGCAAGCAACTTCGTGGCCACATCGACGATCGTCGCCGTGGAAGATGTCGGAGTTGGCATCGTCTTGGATCGTGTGATCGCCGTCAGGTCCCCGAACCTCACTTTGATGGTGACCGTTCGGATGTTCAGCTCCTTGGACCGCAGTCGTGACGCGACACGGTCCGTGAGCCGATGCAGGGTCGGGGTCAACTCGTCGAGCCCGCGGATCTTGGCACGCATCGCGGACTGGGCAGAGAGCGATTTGGCTTTCCGCTTCGTTTGCACGGGTCGTGGATCACGGTTGTTCGCCAATGCGTAGAGGTGCGCTGCGTGGCCGCGCCCGAGCATCGCTTCGAGAGCGTCTGGTGGTGTGGAGGCGATGTCGCCGATCGTCTCGATACCGAGATCGTTGAGCCGCGCCTTGGTGACCCGTCCGACGCCCCACAGATACGACACCGGCAGTGGGTGCAGGAACTCGATCTCCTCACCCGGATTCACCACGATCAACCCATCGGGTTTGGCGACCTGGCTCGCGATCTTGGAGAGGAACTTGCGGGTCGTTGCCCCGACCGAAACGGCGAGCCCCGTTTCGCGCCTGACGTCATCACGGATCTTGCGACCGATCTCGGCAGGGCTACCGAACAGATGAACCGAGCCGGTCACATCCATGAACGCCTCATCGATGGACAAACGCTCAACCAGCGGCGTGTAGGACTCGAAGATCCCGAACACGACCTTCGAGTACTCGACATACGCCCCGAACGTCCCGTCGACGACCATCAGGTGCGGGCACAGGGTTCGTGCTTCTCGGAGTGGCATCCCGCCGCGCACCCCGAAGGCCCTTGCCTCATAGGTGCACGACAACACGACGCCACCTCCGACCGCGACCGGTTTTCCGGCCAGCGACGGGTCCTCCTTGACCGCCACGGCGGCATAGAAGGCGTCGAGGTCGGCGTGCAGGATCCCGGGGATGTCCATAGCCACATCGTGACACATGTCAGCGACAGAAACGACTCGAATCAGTGCACGGCCGCCGCCACCGCATGCCCGATGATCGTGTGCCCCGCGATGTCGGGGTGTGGCCAGCCACCCCAGTCCTGGATACCCACAGGATGTTCGTCGATGTCCACCCACACCGCGGTGTCGGTGAGACCGTCTTTGATTGTGTCATGCAGCAGTCCCAGCGCCCGCTCCATCGTGGAGGAGCACTCCCCGGGGATCGGCACGAGACCCCTGATCAGGTTCGACCCCGTCACCGTGTAGTAGCTCGTCCAGTAGAGATCGGCGTTCGACCGTTCTGTCAGGGTGCGTGAGATCTGTGCGACCCGTGCCGCAATCGCCGACGACTTCTCCTCGATGTTCCACCAGCTCGAAATCCCTGTCTCACACCACCCCCTGTCCCCGGCGTCGGAGAAGGAGAAGGTCGTCTCCTTCGTCAACTTCGTGACCACATCACCCCAGTTGGTGGAGTTGATCGCTGCAGTGGTGACCACAATGTTCCATGTCGATGCATCGACCGCGCCGAGGATCGAATCCACCTGGCTCGGGTGTTCCTGGCCGCATGAATCGGTGCCACCATTGACCATCGCATGCACCCCGGCACCTGCCCACGCAACGTTGGTGTATGTCGGTGCCCAGGCGGCAGGCAGGCGGGATGCGAGGTCGCGCTGGACGATCCAGCCGTATGACGCGTCCGGGTTGACACAGATTCCCTTTGACGAGAACCAGTGCCTCGAGTATCCGGACGCAACCGAGTCGCCAGCAACCACCAAGTTCGGTACCGACGGAGTCACCGCATCGGCCGCAACCACCCAGTCCGACTCCCAACCCTGTGTGTCGACCGCTCGTACTTCGATGACGTACCGGGTATCGGGAAGGATCGACCGATAATCAATAGTGGGGCGGTCGGCGGGGGTGGAGCGCACCGAACCGATCGTGGCCCGGTTGAACCGGTACTCGAACGACTCGATGCCGTCCGCGTCCCACGCCTCCACGAAGAGGTCTGCCTCGAGCAGATCGTTGTGGCGGGCTGGTGGGGCAACCGCTGCGCTGTAGATCACCGGTGCCACTGCGCCATCGGGCAGCATGGCCGCGTCCGCGTCCTGGTGCGACGCGACGGCGAAGACACCAACGACAGCGGCACACACCACAGCACCAGCAAAGGCAATTCGGACGTTCATCTCGACCGAGGGTACGCCACGATTCCTTTTGCCGGACCGATCACTCGCGCGGTCGACGAACCCCGCGTCGCGACCGCTACGCGTAGATCTCGTCGATGACGGCGGCGTGTTTGGACGCAACAACGGATCGTCGCACCTTCAGCGTCGGAGTCAGCTCGCCTGTATCGATCCCGAAATCCGATGGCAGGATGCGATACGCCTTGATCGCCTCCGCCTTCGAAACTGCCTTGTTTGCGTACGCCATGGCCCGCTCGACCTCGGCGAGTACCTCAGGATGAGCGGACAATTCGTCCTGCGGAACGTCCTCGAGGCCGTTCGCTGCCGCCCACCCCGGAAGGGCTTCGGCATCGAGGGTGACCAGAGCGGCGATGAAGGGCTTGGCGTCGCCGACCACCATCACCTGGGAAACGATTGCGTTGGACCGCATGCGATCCTCCAGCACCGCCGGCGCGACGTTCTTGCCCGCGGCGGTGACGATGATCTCCTTCTTCCTGCCCGTGATCGACAGGTATCCCTCGTCGTCCAGAGCCCCCAGGTCACCCGAATGGAACCAGCCGTCGACTATGACCTCGTTCGTGGCAGCTTCGTTGTTCCAATAGCCGCGGAACACGTGTCCGCCCTTGATCAATACTTCGCCATCGTCAGCGATCTTGATCGACGCACCTTGGAGTGGCCGTCCGACGGTGCCAACCCTTATTGCTGTGGGAAGGTTGAGGGTTGCTCCTGCGGTTGTCTCGGTGAGGCCGTAGCCCTCAAGGGCAACGACACCGATCCCACGGAAGAAGTGCCCCAGTCTGGCTCCGAGGGGCGCGCCTCCCGATATTGCGTATTTGACCTCGCCACCGAACAGGTCCCTGATCTTTCCATAGACGAGCTTGTCGAACAGGCCATGAAGCACCTTCGTACCGAACCCGATCTTGCCCCGCTCGATCCCCTGGGAGTACGCGATCGCAACGCTGGCTGCTTTGTCGAAGATCTTGCCCTTGCCGTCGGCATCTGCCTTCTGCTTTGCTCCGTTGTAGATCTTCTCGAACACGCGCGGGACCGAGAACACCCATGTGGGCTTGAACATCGAGAGCTCTTCCACGAGCTGGGGAATTCCTGTCGAATACCCGAGGGTCACCCCGTTGGACACACACGCTGACTGCACCGCTCGAGCGAAGATATGGGCAAGGGGAAGGAACATCAGCGTTCGGTTCCCCGGCGCCATCAGTTCGGCCACCGATTTGTCGATCTGTTCCACTTCCCACGCGAAGTTGTAGTGCGTCAGAGCACAGCCCTTCGGGAGACCGGTCGTACCGGACGTGTAGACGAGCGTCGCGAGGTCGTCATGGGCGATGGCCGCGATACGCCGGTCAAGTTCGGCGTCCGATTCGCTCGTCGCCATGGCCGACAGTTTCTCGACCGCACCATCCTCGATGGTCATCACGATGCTGCATGCGGGCAGGTTGGCCTTCACTTCATCAAACACCGCTCGCGTCTCGGCGTGCTCGGTGATGATGGCGACCGAACCGGAATCCGACATGATCCATTCGACCTGATCGGCAGACGAGGTTTCGTAGATGGTGGTGGTGGCTGCCCCGGCGGCCCAGATTGCATAGTCGAACAGCGTGAATTCCATCCGCGTCGCCGAATGGAGGGCAACGCGATCGCCCTTCTGGACACCGGCGGCGATGAGGCCCGAGGCGATCGAACGAACCGTGCTCCACACGTCGGCTGTACTCACCGGCACGAAGGCGTCATCCTCGCGATACGCGAGCGCCGGGTGGTCTGGGGCGCTGGCCGCCCTCGCAGCAAGCATCGAAACGGCATTCTTGTCGGAAGGGACGGGGCTCTCGCCCGGCGTGGTGTATGTCTGCATCAATCTCCTGTTGTTGAGCCGATGCTAGTTCGCGGTCTCCGAGCCTGTCCGAGAATCTACGAATTCATCGCACGAGCACGACCTCATCGCGAACAACGGTTCCGCCGATGCGTGTCTGTTCCGGGGACCATTCGAGTCGAATCGTCGACGGATGCCCGATTTCATCTCCTTGGAAGACGGACACAGCGCCCTCACGCTCTCCGCGAATGGCGAACTCGCGGGCGAGCGCCACACAGGCCGATCCGGTTGCCGGATCCTCATCGATGCCGGTGGACGGAGCAAAGAACCGGGCTTTGACGTCGTCCCCGGCGCGTGCGAATGCAAGTAGCCCGAAGTGCGACCGGAGCTCCTCCATGGATGGTTCGAGCGTCGCAACGTCGTCGAAGGACGCGTACTCGCACAGGTGATAGTGCTTCGGGAGCGACAGCGTTCTGGTGGCGACGGGCGCCGGCATTCCGGCGAGCACCGCCACGTCAGCTGCCTGTGATGAACCCTCGTCGCGGATCGGGATCGAGACTTGCACCCACACCGTGCCCTCGACGATGCGGTATGTCGTGCGCCCCACCTTCGTCACAATGGCTCCGTTGGCACCGGGTCCGAGCGTGTTGAGAACCCAGGCCGTTCCGACCAGCGGATGACCGGCGAACGGCAGCTCCTCGTTGGGTGTGAAGATGCGAACGGCGGGATCGGCAGTCGGCTCACACCAGTCGACGAAGACGGTTTCGGAGAAGCCGAGTTCGTGCGCTATCCGCTGCATGTCGTCCGACGAGAGCCCAACGACGTCATTGACGACACCGAGCGCGTTTCCACCGGCGTCTCCGCGGGTGAACACTCGGAGTATGTGGCAGGGACGCGACATGGTCGTCACATTACCGAGGACACAGACCCGGTACGATGTCCCCAATCGTGCGATTCGGTTCATCGCACGCGGTGGCGCCTCAGACGGTTACCAATTCGCGGGTGTCGCCGTCGGCCAGCCCGGTGTCACTTGGAGCTTGCGGACGGAGCCCCCGCTTCCTGCTCCAGGCGATCCACGCCCCGAACCCTGCCACGGCGGCCGCGATCAACCCCGTGATGAGGAACACGTGACCGTTCGACCCGAGGAGAATGGAGGTTCCGCCAGCGATGGGGGATCTCCCGCGTTCGGGATCGAGAGCCCAACCTCCGAGCCGGAAGAAGATGGAGAACGACACGGCCGACAGAAGCACTCTGATGCCGAGCGTCCGCACCATCGCGTATTTCTCCTCCGAGAGTGCGATAGCGGCTGTGCCTGAAACCAGCATGACGAACAGAGCCACCACAACGGCGGTGCTGACCAGCGATCGCGCCTCGTTGACTACCGAGAAGACGCTGCTGGATTCACCGGTCCCGAGTGCGAGGTCGTTCGCGTCCAGCACTGCCAGGACGGCGTTCTCGCTCACGGGGATGTCGCGTGCGGCCAGCTCATCGACGAGCACCGGAACCACCGGACTCATGGCTGATCGGACGTCGACAACGGGGTTCGTACCTTCCGGAGCGAACAGCGCCGAAACAAACTCGGAGGTGAGGTTGTCGATCGCAGCATCCATCTCAGGGGTATCTGCAACACGCCCGACGACCGCTCGGGCCTCAGCGGGTCCCACGACCTGCGTCTGGACCATTGCATCTTCGATCCAGTTGTTGATGCGGCCCCTGGCGATGTCAGCATCAACAACCACACCCGCGGACTCCGCGATCGTCGCTTGGTCGATCGTGACGGCACGTCCCCACAACGCCACCAACAGCAGGGTTGTGGACAGCCCGAATACCCACATGACAACGGAAAGCGTGCTCCGGCGCGTTGTGCGCTTGAGATCGAATGACTTGGCTGGCGTTCCTACGGACATAGGGGAGAATGCTACGCCGTGACGGAAAATGTCCACCCATCATTACCGTCGCATCGTGGAAGAATTTCTCGACCTCAATCTGCTGGTCAAGCAGCTCGCGCTTGCTTTCGGTCTCGCCATGGTGATCGGCAACGTCTACGCCGTGTACAAGCACCGCAAGGGCGACAAGCCGAAGGGTGAAGAGGGAGAGTTCAGGGCAGGGAGAGCAGCCTGGCTGATAACGGTCGGCGTCCTGATTTCCCTGTGGGGTGGTGTCAGCCTTCTCGCATAGCCTCTCTCTCGGGATGCCGGTTCCGACCCTCTATCTGGGAACCGGTGATACGGTTCGCCCATCGGACGATTCCGGAGCGGCCGCATGAAGAAGACTCTCGCTGTCATCAGTGTCACATCGTTGGTTCTGGCTGCCATGCTCACCGTCGTCGCCTTGCGTGGTGGTGCCGAGGCGACCGCGCAGGAGACGTTGTCCCTCCCGGGATCCGGTGTCCGCGCTTTTTCCTCCGCAACCGGTCCCGCGCTTGCCGATCTTGCAGACGACCTGCTCGACAAGCTCGTCGCCGAAGGCACCATGACCGAGGTCGAGGCCGATGCTGCAAGAGAATCGCTGGCCACAGCCCGCGAACGCTTCGACCTGTCGGACTGGGACGCGATGGTCGAACAGGTGCAGGCCTTTGTCGAGCGGTTGCAGGCCGAGATGGCCAACACCGACTGGGAAACCATCCGCGGCCAACTTGAGGATGTCCTGAGCGATCTGGAACCCGAGTTCGGTGACATCGGCCCGCAGTTGGACGCGTCTGATTGGGACGAACTCGAAGAGGCGTTCAACCAGTTCAGGGATCACCTCGACCAGCTCGATCTCGATCTCGTCCTCGGACAGATCGAGCAACGGATCAACGACTTCGACTGGGACACCCTGTCAGGCGACCTGAGCCGGCAGCTGGGCGAGCTCGATCTCTCGGAGTTCGATCAGGTCGACCCAAGCCAGCTCGAAGAGCTCAAACGGCATCTTGAGGACTTCGACTGGGACGGGATCATCGGACAGTTCGAAGGGTTCAACTTCTAGACGCGCGAGGACTGGAATCTCCGGTGGGACAGGTCGAGCGTGTCGATGTTCTCGACGGTCGCAAAGGCATCCGGGTATGAAGCTGCGACGATCCTCATCACGTCTTTGGCTCGACGCCTCGTGACGACACAGAACAGGATGCTCACCGGACCCCGAAGGCCCTCACCTTGCACCTCGGTGACGCCAAAGCCTGCCTCACGGAGTTCTTCGGTCGGTGATGGGGCGTCCATCGGTACGAACACACGCACGACCGACTTGCCGACGGCGACCTTGGCTTCGAGCCAGGTGCCAACCCATGTTCCGAGTGCAAAGCCACCGGCATACGCAATCGCCTTGGCGGGGGTGTCGAGGGAGGCGAACACGGCGGCGGCAGCGACGAGCCATGTCAGGGACTCCACGAACCCAACGGCGGCGGCGATACCCCGACGTCCGCGCATGATGAACATGACGCGGAGCACGCCGGCCGAGACGTCGATGATGCGCAGACCGACGATGAGTGCCAACACTCCGCTGGTGCTCAACAGCTCGCCAACGGAAACTGCGACGGTGAACATGTGGATCCCCCGAGATCGGACGCAACACAACAACGAGCCGCACGACAGATACATCGTGCGGCGTCCGCGAATGCTACCGCGGACTACGGCAATCACCGCTGATCAATTGGGGCTGACCGAACTACAATCGCCAGAGTCCGCGGGTGTAGTTCAATGGCAGAACATCAGCTTCCCAAGCTGAATACGGGGGTTCGATTCCCCTCACCCGCTCCAA
>CBDUOH010000040.1:0-19666 GCA_965368815.1 uncultured Acidimicrobiia bacterium | reverse complement strand
ACGCCGGCCTGTCAAGCCGGAGGTCGCGGGTTCAAATCCCGTCGCTCCCGCCAGAATCAACGCTCGGATCCGGTCGCACAGACGGGTCCGAGCGCTTTGGTCAGGTAGCTCAGTTGGTAGAGCACCGGTCTGAAAAACCGGGGGTCGGCGGTTCGAGCCCGCCCCTGACCACCACGACAACCACCGCGCGTCGCCTCGGAGTTGATGCTGCGGTACCTTCACCGCATGGACAATGACGACCCCTCCTTCGGGGACGAGCCCGATTTCGTCGAAGATGGCGAACGATTCGACCGGCCGGTACCCGACCGTCGCCTCCAGAAGGTCGTTCGGAGTGTTGCCGCCTTGGTGCTGGCGTCGATGCTCGCAGCAGCCGGAACCCCGATCTCATGGGTTTCGATCGCAACTGCGATACTCATGCTGCTGATCTGGCTCGAAATCGGTCGACCCAAGTCCAAGGACGACGATCTGATCTAGTCCAGCGCCACCGTCACGTGCCGGCCATCGGATCGACTGCTGCAGCAGCCACTGCGGCTGCAACAGCAGCATGCACATCATTGTCCAGTGCGTCAGGCAACAGCTGATCAGGAGGCGTCGCGTCGGCGATGGCGAAGGCTGCAGCCCGCTTCATGTCCCGTGTGATGGCCGTCGCCTTCGCATCGAGGGCTCCCTTGAAGAGCCCCGGATATGACAGCACGTTGTTCACGATGGACCCGTCGGCGGCGGCTGAAGCTCCGGCAGCCCGTGCATCCGCAGGCGAAATCTCTGCGACAGGGTTGGTGAGCGCCATGATGATCTGGCCCGGTCGGACCATATCGGGCGTCAGGAGACCGGCCTGGCCCGTGGTCAGAACCAGCACGTCCGCAGTGGCGATCACCGATGCGAAGTGGCTGTCATCCGTGCCCAGGTCGATATCAACACCTTCGTCGGCGACCTCGAGCAGTCGCTCGACACCCCTCTCGTCGGGATCGAATGCTGCAAGCGAACCAAAGCCGAGCCCGGACGCAAGCCCCGCGATCGCGCTCCCCGCAGCTCCGAGTCCGATCTGGCCGAACCGGAGCGAGCCGATGTCCTTCCCGGCTTGGCGCGCTGCCGAGATGATCGCGGCCGCAACCACAACCGCCGTCCCGTGCTGGTCGTCGTGGAACACCGGAATGTCGAGGCGCGTCTGCAGTTCCCTTTCGATGTGATAGACCGCCGGCGTTGCGATGTCCTCGAGATGGATTCCGCTGAATCCGGGGGCCAGTCGCATGACCGTCTCGATCAGGTCGTCGGGATCATCGGCGTCGAGCACGATGGGGACCGCGTTGACACCGACGAGCTTCGCGTAGAACAGCGACTTGCCCTCCATGACCGGCAGGGCCGCCACGGGGCCCACGTCCCCGAGACCGAGGACACGGGTGCCGTTCGTCACGATTGCGATCGTGTTGCCACGCCACGTGAGCGAATCGGCGACGCTCTCATCCTCAGCGATGGCCGCCACGACCCGTGCGACTCCCGGCGTGTAGACCTCGCGGATGTCCTGGAGGGTTCTCACGACGGCGTTCGACTTGATCTTGATCTTCCCTCCGCGATGCTGCTCCCAGACCTTGTCGACCTGACCAGGAAGCACCTCAACGCCGTCGATGGCATCCATCGCTGCAGCGATACGGGCAAGACTCTCCTCGTTCGGAGCGATGATCGCGACTTCACGGATGTTGTGATTCGCACCGATGTAGGTGGTCTCGATCTCCCCGAGGATCGCACCCTGCTCCCCAGCCGCCGTCAACGCCTTCGCCAGCTGCCCGGGTACACGCGTGGTCTTGATCCGGAACACCTGATCCCGCTCGATCGACAATTCACCCATGCAAAGCAGCCTTTCGCTCGATCGTGCGCGTGTAATCCACGTAGCCCCTGACCCGCTCGAACCCGAGTTTCGCGTAGAGGCCGGCGGCGCCGGTCGGGTTCTCCGTATCGACTTCGAGCGTGGCGAACTCCAGATCGTCCTCCCTGAACACCTGCATCGCAGCGCAGATGAGCGCCGTCGCAAGACCCCTCCTGCGGTGCGATCGTGCGGTTCCGATACGTTCGATCCACCCCTCCGAATATCCCTTGTCGCCGAATTCGTGGGGGTACACGCCGCTGATCACGAACGCAACCGGTGCAGGCCCGTCCATCACGACGAAGGACGCATCCGGACGGTTGAACTCGGATTCGAGTGAAAGCCACATCTCGAGTGTCCACGGTTGCGAACCGCGGTGGTCTGCGAACGATCCGTTCCGGAGTGCGAGGACCGCCTCGGGGACGACGCTTGCGAGGGGGACCAGTGTGCATCCGCTCGGGAGGACCGGGTCTGGGATCGTTCGGCTGAGGTCCCGCCGGAGTTCGTCGAAGTACATCGACGGGATGAAGCCGCGCCGGATGATGAATCCCGTGTGGCCGTCCTGCGTCGGGTATACGTGCTGATGGAGGACAGCGGGGAGATCGTCCTGGCGTTCAGCCAATCGCTCCATTGCCCGATGCTCCCACCAATCGAGGGCGAAGCCCATCATCAGATCGGATCGATGGTCCGGATGGATGTAGTTGTCGTCATAGACGTTCCACACGTCGGTGGCGTTCGGGACGATGAGGCTCCACAAAGAAACGACGACGTTCCCGTCGATGACACCGACAAGTGAGTCTGTCGCCGGATCAAGCATCGGTGACCCGAACCTCTCTTGGACCTCCTCGGCGACCTCCCGATAACCACCGTCAACGGCGAAGCAGGCGTCCTGGAGTGCAACGATCGCGGCCGCGTCAGCAGGCACCGCTGGCCGCCACACCAGACCTTCGACCGTTGGGGGACGCGGCGTCATGTCGTTTCAGCCCCGTGGTCCTTGTCGGGGCTGAACCGTGACCGATAGAGAAACGGGACAAGGGCAAGCACGAGGAAGAACACAGCCGTGAGCAGATTGAGCGACCAGCCGTACGAACCACCGGAGCGGTCCACGATGCCAAGCGATGCTGCCATCTCGGTGACCACGACGGAGCCCGTCAGCGCGATCGCCCCTGCGGCGAGCAGCCATGCGAGGTACATCATCACGAGTTTGGATGTCGACATACATCTTCCGGGAGCGTTCGATCATCACGATACCGGTGCCGGGGACGGTCAGTTGGTGAACGTATATGCCTGCGCCTGGGCCCACCTTCGCACGACGCGCTGATAACCCTCACCCGAGAGCGCCAGATCGCCGGCTTCCAGGGCGAGCAGCGACTCCCGGACATCCAACGCGCTCTCGTCGAACACGAGGTCCGCGCCGTCGAAGACGGTTGCGACCCGGCCGTAGTCCAACTCCACCATTGCGTCGGCAGTGAATTCCGCAAGCCAATGCTCAAGTTCATTGAGGTGCTCGATCGCCTGATCTGCGAAACCGGCCCCCTCAAGCACATTGCCTGCCCATGACACCCGATCGATGGCGCCTCCGATCGTGGTTCGGTACCTGATGGAGGTGACACCTGAATCGTCGTAGAACTCCTTCTCCCTCGGATGGAAGGCGGCAAACCATCGCAGGGGGACGTGCCAGGCGGAAGCAAGGATGTATGACCGGCCGATGGCACTCGCCCGACGCAGTTTCGCGAGTTCGATGACTGCGGCATGACGTTCATCGTCGGAAATGAGCGGTGAACCCCAATCGGTGCGACTCAGGGCGACTATGCCTTCGAGCATCCTGAGCCGGGTGTTGCGAGGGCAGGCATACTGGTCACCTTCCCACTCGGTATAGATCGCATCATCGCCGGTCGGCTCACTCCACATGAAGTCGTCGTCGAGGTTGAGGGCATTCCGCTGATTCAGGCCGCGATGTGGCGGCAGACCGGCCACGCCAACGGACGGGATGTAGACACGGAGGTACGCCGTTGCAATCATGCCCGCATCCTAGGTCGCCCCATCGATTGGGTCGACGAATCAGCTGCCGAGTGGCGCCGGGACATTCTGGATTCGGCGGCACCGCGCCCTGAAGACGGTTTTCACCGTGTCAACGAGGGGGTGGTTGGTACCATGAGCATGCCCCAGCGACCGACCTGACGGAGGGAACCTTGGGAGTCTTCGACCTCATCGGTGCCGAAGAGCATGAATCAATCCACTTCGGCGTAGACCACGAGACGGGTCTTCGCTCCATCATCGCCATCCACTCCACCGTTCTGGGTCCCGCTCTCGGCGGGACCCGTTTCTTTGCGTATCAGGATGAGGAAGCCGCAATCGTCGATGTACTCCGCCTTTCCAAAGGGATGACATACAAGGCCGCATGCGCGGGACTCAACTTCGGCGGCGGGAAGGCCGTCATCATCGGCGACCCGGATTCGCTGCGGTCCGAAGGTCTGTTCCGCGCGTATGGACGATTCGTCGACACCCTCGGCGGTCGCTACATCACCGCGGAGGACGTGGGAACCATCGTCCCCGACATGACCATCGTCGCAACCGAGACAGCTCACGTATCGGGACTCCCCATCGATCAGGGTGGCTCGGGGGATCCGTCACCGGCAACAGCACGGGGCGTTGTCGCCGCGATCGAAGCCGTGTCCGAGCACATCTGGCGGTCGGATGATCTTGCCGGGCGACGCGTTGCCGTCAAGGGTGTGGGCAAGGTCGGCATGTCCCTTGTGGAGCGACTGACCGTTCGTGGAGCCGAGGTCGTTGTCGCCGACATCGACGAGGCCGCCGCCCAACGCGCTTCAACGGAGTTCGGAGCCAAGGTCACCTCGGTGTCAGACATCCACATGGTCGACTGCGACATCTTCGCACCCTGTGCCCTCGGCGCCGATCTCAACGCTGTTTCGATCCCTCAGCTGTCATGCGTGGCAATAGCCGGATCGGCGAACAATCAGCTCGCAACCGACGAGGACGGGCAACGCCTCAAGGACGCCGGCATCGTGTACGCACCGGACTTCGTCGTCAACGCAGGCGGCATCATCAACATCGCCGCCGAGCATGGCGGCTACACGACCGAGAAGGCGCAGCGGATGATCGACCAGGTACGGCCGAACGTGGCCGAGATCCTCACAAAAGCCGAAGAACTCGACATCGACACCCATAGCGCCGCCGAGCATGTCGCTGATGCGCGCATCGCTTCGGCCCGGATGAACAGGAGAACCCATGACGCTTGAACTCGACAGCGTGATCGATCACACCGCCCTCGGGCTCTCCGAAGAAGACGTCGTCCGGCTCTATCGCAACATGGTGTTCGCGCGCAAACTCGACGAACGTATGTGGGCGCTCAACCGACAAGGTCGGGTTCCGTTCGTGGTCTCGGTCTCTGGCCACGAGGCGACCCAGGTCGGAGCCGCAGCGGCCATCGACCCGACCAAGGACTGGTCGCTTCCGTACTACCGCGATACCGCCTACGCCCTGGCGATCGGGATGTCGGCAGAGGACCTGTTCGCCGGCGTCTTCTCGAAGGCATCGGACCCTTCGAGCGGCGGTCGGCAAATGCCGAGCCATTGGTCTGAACCGGATCTCAACATCTTCACGCAGTCATCGGTCATCGGTGTCCAGTATCCCCACGCATGCGGTATCGCCTATGAACTCAAGAGGCGAGGCTCCGATGCGGTGGTGTTCGTCGATGGCGGTGAGGGCTCCACATCGGAGGGTGATTGGCATGAAGCGATGAACTTCGCCGGGATCCACAAGCTCCCCATCGTGTTCCTCATCCAGAACAACCTGTATTCGATCTCGGTGCCGGTTGCGTCGGCCGTCGCCGGGCAGGTCGCCGATCGAGCCGCTGGCTACGACATTCCCGGAGTGGTGGTGGACGGGAACGACGTGCTGTCGGTCTACGGAGCCATGTCGGCTGCAGTCGAACGTGCGCGAGCTGGTGAGGGACCGTCACTCATCGAGGCCAAGACCTACCGGTACTACGCCCATACCTCCGATGACGATGACAAGTTGTACCGGAGCCGGGAAGAGGTCGAGCTGTGGCGGCGCAAGGACCCGATCCCGGCATTCCGCCAGTACCTCGTCGAACAACGAATCCTGACCGACAAGCTCGAGCAGCAGGTCGACGCCGAGGTCTCCGAGCTGATCGCCGTTGCTGTCAAGGCCACCGAATCGGCCCCCGACCCGACCGATCCGCTGTCGCACGTGTACGCGAATCCGATTGAACCCTCGGAAGCGGTCACCGAGGTCGAGCCCGAGCCCATCGGAACGGCTCGCAACATGATCACAGCCATCAACACCGCGATGCATGAGCTCATGGGAGAGCACGACGACATGATCGTGTTCGGCGAGGATGTCGCTGATCCGAAGGGTGGTGTCTTCAAGGCGACGAAGGGCCTCACTGAGGCGTTCGGGGAGGATCGGACCTTCAACACGCCGCTCGCTGAAGCACTCGTGATCGGGCTGGGCGTGGGCATGGCGGCCGCAGGTGCGAAGCCGTGCCCTGAGATCCAGTTCGCCGACTTCATCCACCCGGGGTTCGACCAGATCGTGTCGGAGCTCGCTCGGGTGCATTACCGGTCCAACGGCCGGTGGAACATGCCCGTGACCCTGCGTGTGCCGTACGGTGGAGGCATCCACGGTGCGATGTATCACAGCCAGTCGATCGAGGCCTTCTACAGCCATGTACCCGGACTCAAGGTCGTTGTTCCATCGACCCCCGCCGATGCGGTCGGGCTGTTGCGGTCAGCGATGGAAGACCCTGACCCGGTGATGGTGCTCGAGCCGAAGAAGCTGTATCGCTTGGCCAAGGGCGTCGTCCCCGAGGGACGACATCGGGTGCCGATCGGGAAGGCAGCACTGCGCCGGGATGGTCCGGACATGACAATCATCGCGTACGGCACGATGTCGCACTTCGCCGTGGAGGCAGCGGACCAGCTCGCAACCGAGGGCATCAATGTGTCGGTATTGGACCTCCGCTCACTCCGCCCGCTCGACTGGCCGTCGATCGAAGCCGCTATCCGCAAGACGTCCAAGGTCCTCATCGTCCACGAGGACAACGGATTCATGGGCTTCGGAGCCGAAGTCTCAGCGCAGATCACCGAGAAGGCATTCGAGTGGCTCGACGCTCCGGTTCGTCGTTACACCTCACCAGAGGTTCCGGCATTCCCATTCGCCCAATCACTCGAATCCCAGGTCATGCCAACCGTCGAAGGCATCATCAAACGAGCCAGAGACCTCGCCGCCTACTGACCCCAGGGCACAGAAAGAATGGCGTATCGATAGGCGATACGGCGACGTAGGGTGCGCGTATGAAGCCCAGCATCCGAACGGCACGACCAACCGACGTGGTCCCGATCCGTGCATTCACCACGGGCACGTTCGAGTGGGGCGACTACGTCCCCGACATGATCGAGGCATGGATCGAGGAACCGAAAGGTCGCGTATTCGTAACCGTCGACACCAACGACGTTCCGATCGCCGTGGGCCGATGCGTATTCCTGACGGATGCCGAAGCATGGCTTCACGCCGCGCGTGTCCACCCTGATCACCGCGGCAAGGGCATCGCTGGCGAGATGGCGGTCGCGATGACCGACTGGGCCCGCGACAAGGGTGCGCGCGTGGCCCGCCTGATGATCGAGGCGCACAACGAACCATCCATCAAACACATCTCCAAGACTGCCTTCGAGAAGAAGACGGTCGTGTACCGGTGCCATCGGTCACTCGGCAGCGAGTCACCGCTCCCATCGACGAACGGAGGCACGAGACGTCGGTCCTCCGTTCCTGCTCGTCCCGTCAGAAGCCCTGATGTCGAAATGGTCGCAGCGGGTTGGACAACGAGCGACACGGGTCGGGCGGTTCGGGGCTTGATCGCTCACAACTGGACCTTTCACCGCCTCCGGCTCGAAGATGCCGCTGCGGCTGCCAGGGAATCACGGTTGTGGGACATCGGCGGGTCCTGGGCCATGTCGTACGAGGAGGATTCCGAGTTCGATGTGGAAATGGTCGCAACATCCGAATCCGACGCCCCCGACGTCGCTCGGTCCCTCGTGGACCTCGCTGTGAGCCATGGCGCCACGATGTTCACTGCGTGGGTTGCCGACCTGCCATGGATCGTCGAGGCGTTCGAACACATCGGTTGCCAGACAGATCCGAGCGGGATCTGGGAGATGTCGCTCTAGGAGCGCACCCCATCGGATCCGAAGCTGATTGCCTGCCTAGATTGTCTCGGCGTAGAGCTCCACCGGGTGCTTGATCTCGTATCCGTCGTCGAGGTAGCGACGCAACTGCATCTCACATCCCGCGTTTGCTGAGACAACGATCTTGACCCCTGCATCGGCGATGCTGGCTGCCTTCTGGATCCCGAGTTTGGCCGACATGTCGGGATGCTCGAGCTGATAGATGCCTGCGGCACCACAACACAGACCGCCGCGATCGACGGGGACCGGTGTGTATCCGGCTGCGGTCACGACGATGTCGACGGCGGTGTTTGCCTGTTGTCCGTGCTCAAGGTGGCAGGGATCCTGGATCGCAACCTGCATGCCCGACGGCTCGGCCACGGGAAGCCTGCCGTCGGCCACGGCTTCAGCGACCACCTGGTCGATGTCACGGACCTTGGCAGCGATGGCCACCCCTTCGTCCCCGAATCGCCCATAGGCCTTGAGATGGGCACCACAACCTGCGACATCGGCCACCACGATCTCCGCGTCCCGGAAGACCTTGATGTTCGTTGCAGCCATGGCTGCTGCCTCATCGGCGAATCCGCTGTGTGAAGCCAGAGCTCCACAGCAAGTCTGGGCCTTTGGAGCTTCCACCCGATAGCCGGCAGCCACGAGCGTCTTGATCGTTGCCGCATGCACCGGTGAGAACCACACATCCGATACGCAGCCCGACAGCAGGACGGCAAGGGGATTCCCGGCTTTGCCCCACGAACCGCCTGCAGAGGACTGCACCGGTAGCGGGAGCCGCCGCAGGCTCTTTGCCTGCTTGCCCAGCACCGGTATGCGCGTCAGTATCCCCAATCGACCGAGCACCGCGGCGCCGATCGTGGCAAGTCGGAGCATCCAGCGCGACTGCAGGACCGTGACGAGAGCGAACCTCCGCAGCCAGGATCCACGCTCAGGGACCTGGGCCTGCACTTCTGCTCTGGCTCCCTCCATTGCTTCGCCGAACGGGACCAACGATGGGCATGCTGTCTCACAGGCACGGCACTGCAGGCACAAGGACATGATGTCTGCGAACCGCTGATCGACGCTGGCATCAGTGGTGTCGATCACCGTCATCGCAGCCAGCCGACCTCGAGGTGAGGCTGTCTCGTCGCCGGTCATACGGAACGTTGGGCACACGGGCAGGCACAGCCCGCAGGTGACGCACGATTCGAGTGCCTCCGACTGTGGAGGGTGATTGGTGATCCAGGGCATCAGATCCCTCCCGGAAGGATTCCGGGATTGCACACCCGGCTCGGATCGAACAACTCTTTCATTCGGCGCTGGATTCCGACCGTCGACGGTGGCGTACCCCACGGGTCAATGCCCAGGAGGGAGTCCCCGGGTCGCAGGATCACAGCAGACCCACCGGTTTCCTCGATCCCGGCACGCACCGCGAGGAACAGGTCTGCATCGATCGAATCAAAGCCGACATCGATCACACCCACGCCGTGTTGGGCGGTGAATCGCTCCGGGTGCGCCTCCTGCAACCGTTCCACGGTCGCCGACACGTTGCGGGGTGGCACACGGAGGGAGCACAGCACTGCCGACCCGATCGGTTCGGGGAGGGCGACATCGGGACCGGCGCCTGCGAGCGCCACCTGCGCTGCGACATCCGACTCTGATCCTTCAACCATCACAACCGAGCCCGCTTCCGTCTCGAGCACGGCGACCGGTCTGAACAGCTCCCGATGGACACGTGCTGGATCGTTTGTCGCCACAGCGCGGCGAACGGGTGCGATCGGCCACAACTTCAGACAGACGGATCCGAGGAAACCGAGCGAACCCAACGAGCCGGTCGCAAGACGCGGCAGGTCGTAGCCGGTCACGTTCTTCACCAGTCGTCCACCACCCCGGACAACCTTGCCGTACCCGGTCGCCATCGTGACCTCGAGCGTCCGATCGCGGGTCGGTCCGTACTTCAGTCGCTCGAAACCGGACGCACCTTCTGCGATGAGCCCGCCAACCGTTCTGCGAGGCTCGGCGGTCGGCAGCAACGTGGTCTGGTTCTTCGTGGCAAGCAGGGTCTCAAGCTCACCGACCCGCATACCTGCACCGACGACGACCGTCAGGTCCTCGACGAGCCAGTCGATCACGGAGGTCATCGAGGCGGTGTCCATGATCGTGGGACAGTCCTCCACGCTCCCGAGTCCGGCCCGCGATCCGGAACCGGCGAACCGCACGGGTGTGCTGCTGTTCACTGCCGTGGTCAGCGCCTCGGCGGCTTCTTCGAGTGATCCGGGGGAGATACGCACGGTGTCCGTCATGTCAGTCTCACCCCCGACGCGTCAAAGCATCGGGATCCGGTCGGCAGCACCTTGCCCGGGTTCATCACGCCGTCAGGATCGAACGCATCGCGGATCCTGGCCTGTGCATCGAGATCCGTTTCGTTGAACACCAAACCCATCAGGTCGCGTTTTTCGAGCCCAATCCCATGCTCGCCGGACAACGATCCACCTGCCTCGATCGACACCCGCACCATCTCGGTGGCAGCTTCCATGACTTTGGCAAGCATGCCGGGCTTCTTGGCGTCGAAAGCCACCAGCGGATGCAGGTTGCCGTCACCGGCATGGAACACGTTGAGCATGTCGATCTCGTACTCGGCACCGATCTCGTAGATCTTCGTGAGGACCTCGACCAGCTTCGTCCTGGGAACGACCGTGTCGTGGAGGTAATAGTCGGGTGCCTGCTGGGCGACCGCGCCGAACGCAGATTTGCGGCCTTTCCACAACAACGCGCGCTCGACGGGATCGGATGCAACTCGCACTGTGGTGGCGTTGTGCTGTCGCGCGATTGACTCGATCGAAACGGTGGCGTCGGCGACCGATTCGGTACTCCCCGTGACCTCTGCCAGGAGGACGGCCGCTGCCTCGACCGGATAGCCGGCGTGCACGAAGTTCTCCACGGCCCGAATCATCAGATTGTCCATCATCTCGAGCGCCGCAGGGATCCTGCCCGACGCGATGATCGCAGAGACCGTTGCTGCGGCTTCCTCGATGGAGGCGTACCCGAGCAGAAGCGTGGCAACATCAGGCGGATTCTGCATCAGCCGGACGAGGATCTTGGTGGCGATCCCCAATGTGCCCTCTGATCCGACGACGATCGACCGCAAGTCGAGCCCCGGTTGGTCCGGTGCCTCACTCCCGACGGTGACGATGTCGCCGTCCGGAGTCACGAACTCGCATGCCAGGATGTGCGCAACGGTGGTCCCGTCCGCAAGGCAGTGGGGTCCCCCAGCATTCGTTCCGAGGTTCCCCCCGATGGTGCTCGCCTGCTGGGACGACGGGTCCGGGGCGAAGTGGAGACCACGCGGTGCCAACGTCTTGGACAGGTCGAGGTTGATCAGACCCGGACCCACCCACGCGGTGCGTCCGACTTCGTCGACCTCGTGGATCTGGTTCAGTCTTGTGAGCACGATGAGCAGCCCGGGATCGGTTGGTACCGCACCGCCGGCGAGGCCGGTGCCAGCACCACGTGGGACGATCGGAACGTTGTGACCACGGGCGATCCGGACGCAGGTGGCCACCTCATCGGTGGTCCCCGGGAGGACCGCTGCGACCACGGTGCCGGAGGTCACACCTGCGTCTTTGGCGTAGATGGCGAGATCGAGTGGATGGTGCCGAACGCGATCGGCCCCAAGAACCTGCTCGAGTTCAGCCACCAAAGTCATGTCGGCAGCCTAGATACGAACCGAACCCATGCAGCCACCGCCCGAATCGCCGCCGTGCAAGCATGTCGTCGGCGTTCGACCGCCCGAACGGGCCCGCTTCGACCCGTGATAACGTTGCGCTGTTGCAGGCCAAACAAGGACAACGTGGACACACATCCCACACGTGAACATCACCCCGAGTTGGTCACCGTCCCGCCGGCCATTTCGAGGCGGACCTCCGCATGATCCTTGAGCTCCCACACAATCCGGTACCGGTCTACTACCAGGGCGGCGATCAGATCCAGGCCTATCGAGGGGTCGAAGCCGGATCCGCGTTGTTGAGTCCCGAGGACTGGATCGGCTCAACGACAGCCTCACCGTTCCTTCGTGACGGCAAACGAGTCGGGCTTTCGACGGTCAGCGACGGCCGCAGCGTCGGAGAGGTCCTGTCGGCCGATCCACACTCCTGGCTCGGACCTCGCAACGGTTCTGCCGAGGTCGACTTCCTTCTCAAGCTGCTGAACCCGACATCGCGGATACCGGTGCACTGGCACCCCGACGTGGCGTTCGCACAGGCCCATCTCGGGCTGACTCACGGCAAGGCTGAAGCGTGGATCATCCTTTCGGACAGTGCAACCGTTTGGCTCGGGTTCCGTCACGGGACCGACCATCCATCACTCCTTGCAGCCATCGAGGAGCAGGACGCGGACTGGATGCTCGGGCGGATGCACGAGATCGAACTCTCCCGCGGCGACACGGTGCTCGTACCACCCGGACTCGTCCATGCGATTGATGTGGGAGCTCTCATCGCCGAGATACAGGAACCCACGTCGGTGTCGATCCTCGCTGAGCACGCGTCCATGGGCGTCGATGCCGAGCGCGCCACGTTGTACGCAGGCTGGGATGAAGCGTTCGCGTGTCTGATGGATCCGTCGGATCGAAGCGAGGCATTGGAGCTCGTCGGGCACGTTCCTGACGATCCCGGACGATGGCGACTCCTCCCCGAGCAGTCACGCACCTACTTCCAGAGCGACGTGGTCAACATCGAACACCGGGCCACGGTTCCGATCGACCGCCTTTCCGCCGTGCTCGTGGATCAGGGGCCGCTGCGGTGGACCGATCCGACAACCCGTGAAACGGTGACCGGGCGACCGGGTTCGTCGTGGCTCGTCGGCGCCCAACTCGGCGATTGGGACATCGAAGGCGACGGGCGTCTCCTGCTGTTCACCGGACCTGTCCGATAGGTCCTCAACCTGACCCAAGGGCTGCGCGGACGTCCGCTTCAAGGTCGCCACTGGCGATGTAGGGGTACAGGTTGCCACCCGGACAGGCAGTCGCGGCGTGATCCCGGTGCCCCGAGATCGTCCCGGGGGACACACCGAATTCCTCCGCCGCCCACGCCAATACCGTCACCAGTGAGTCGAGCTGGGCACGCGTGGGGACATCGACTTCGAAATTTCCCTCCACGACGACGAGGAAATGACCCGTGGGGTCGTAATTCGTTCCGGTATCCCCTGCGTAGCGGGTGTCACGGCCTTCATAGACAGTTCCGTCGACTCCGATGATGTAGTGATAGGCCAAATCGCCCCAACCGCGGTCGAGATGCCACGCCTGCCAGGCGCGGTACCGCTGGGGTCCGGTGACGATGCTTTGATCGCCTGCATGATGCACTGTCAGTTCCTCGATGGTGTGAGCCGTCATTCGTTCGACGACGGGCGATTGGGCGCCCCAAGCCTCACGGGCCACCACGTCGAGCGAAATCGATCGAGGCGGTGGATCATCCGTACCTTCGAGTGCGCCGAATGAACCTGCGATCGGCGCCATGACCCTGTTTCCGTACTCGACGACGACGTCTGCGTTGCCTGCTGTGTTCGAGTTCCTCAGATAGAAGGCACCGACGCTCGGCCTATACAACCCGACGGTGTCCGATGCCCCGGGGCCACCGGACGCCCAGACACCCGAAACCATCCGGTCACCGGGATTGCCATACACGAACGCGCCATCGGCAGTCCCCTGCGTGTGCCGATTTCGGTAGTAGACAAGACCGGTCGATGACCGATGCAGGCCAACCGTGTCGGTACCGTTGCCATCGAAATCGGCGACGAACGGCTGGTCCCCGAGGTCACCGAAAAGGTACGTGCTGTCCGCAGCGCCAAGCCCTCCCCCGTCGCTCCCGAGCGTGTTGATGATGTAGAACCGGGCCTCTGTCGGTCGGTAGATCGACACCGTGTCACATCCATCACCGTCGAAGTCCCCGGCGAGAGGGACATCGGACGGGTTGCCGAAGAAGAACGTCACATCGGCGACACCCTGTGTGTTGGTGTTGCGGAGATACACGAATCCGTCGCTCTGTCGGTACAGACCAGGTGTATCGACACCGTCACAATCCCAATCCCCCACGAACGGCACATCGCCGGGATCACCGAAGTAGAAGCTGGTCGTACCACCCGAGCCGTCGCGCAGGAACCACATCCCCGTGGTCTCGTCCACCACTCCCACGGTGTCGGGCGGCTCGACGGCTCCCGCAGGCGCCGGCCACAACACGACACCGGCGATCAGCGCAACACCCGCCCATCTGAGATCCATCACACCGCCCATGTCTGCCCGGCCCGAGACTAGACCGCTGTGGTCCACCGCAGCATCGGATTGATCACGGAGTATCGCCCATCCTCAACCCGAACCCCAACCACCACCGCCGGGGGTGAGAACGAGGAGTTCATCACCGGGGTGGACGTCCACGGTGCACTTGCCGTCGAGCCTGCGGCGTCCGCCGTCGGCTGTGATCAACCAGTCCTCCCCGTGTGCACCATGGTCACCGCCGTTGAGGCCCCACGGACGGGACCGTCGGCGTTCCCCCATGAGCGACAACGTTGCCTCCTCGAGGAACCGGATACCCCGTTCGATGCCTTCGCCGCCGGGGTAGGCACCGGTACCGCCACTTCCCGACCGGAGCCGGTAGCGGGTGATCTCGAACGGATAGTGGACAGTCAGCGAGGTGATCGGTGTGTTCTTCGTGTTCGTCATCCCGGTCTGGATACCTGACTGACCGGGACGTCCCGGCCGACCACCCTGACCGCCCGCGACCGTTTCGTAGTAGGCGAACGAATCGTTGCCGATGAGGACATTGTTCATCGTGCCCTGGCCCGCGGCCGGAACGCGATCGGGCGAGAACACTGCCAGAGCACCGAGCAGGACATCAGCGATTCGCTGTGACGTCTCCACGTTCCCAGCCGCAACCGCCGCAGGCGCAACGGCATCGACGATCGAACCGGGGCGCGTCACGAGGCCAAGTGGCCGATAGGCACCACCGGTGGCCGGGATGGAGGGGTCAGTCGCGACACGCACGGCATAGGCAAGGCAGGAGAAGGTCACCGCCCGCACGGCGTTGAAGTTCGCAGCCACCTGATCGTCCGAAGCCGTGAAGTCGGCGGTCAGACGATCATCGTCGATCGTCACGGTTGCTGCGATCGTGACGAACCTGTCTCCGAACTCCATCACGTCCGAGAAGGACGAGGACCCGTCAGGCAGGGCTGCGATGGCACGGTGCATCCTGCGTTCACCGTAGGCGAGAATGTCGCTTGCCATCCGCCCGAAGTCCGACGCTCCATGCTTGCCGATCAGCATCTCGAGGCGGATGGCGCCTGCCTCATTGGCACCCATCTGGGCTGCAAGATCGCCGCGCCGTTCCATCGGGGTCCGTGTCGCCAGAAGGAAAGGTTCTAGGAATGCCGGCTCCCACGCCCCGCCATTGGCCGCAACCATCGGTGACACCACGATGCCCTCCTGATCGACCCGTGTGGCATGAGCAGGCATCGAACCAGGTGCTTCCCCGCCGACATCAGCGTGGTGGGCCCTGTTCCCAACCCAGGCCACGAGCCTGCCGTCGATGTGCACGGGCCTCACGAGTGTCAGGTCGTTGAGGTGCGTGCCTCCCGCGAACGGATCGTTCACGGCGAACTGCACGCCGGGAGCGGGATCGGACCCGAATCGCTCGAGGACCGCCTCGACGGAAGCCGGCATCGAACCGAGGTGGACCGGGATGTGTTCGGCCTGGGCCAACATCTCCCCATTCGGAGTGAACACCGCAGCCGAACAGTCGATTCGTTCCTTGATGTTCGGCGAGAACGAACCGTTCCGCAGCACGATGCCCATCTCCTCGGCGACGGCCGCCAGTTCGCTGCGGACGATCTCAAGCACGATCGGATCGGTCACCATGTGATCTCCAACGCACCGCTGGCCAGCACCGTCGCGCGGTCTCCGGGAGCCAGGACCGTGGTCGCTTGATCCTCCTCGATGATCGCTGGGCCGTCGAGTGTGGCTTCGACGGTGAGCGAGTCCCTGTGGATCACTGTTGCGGTCTCGGGTTCCTCGCTGAAGAACACGGGCCGGGTCGTGGAAACCGATGACACCTGGGTGCTTGATCGGCCGAGATCTTCGACCCTCAGATTGGCTTGGGCCGACGCGCGGGCCCTCAGCGTGACAATCTCGATCGGCTCGTCAGGTCGGTTGTAGCCGTTCCGACTCTCGTGCCTGATGTGGAATTGCTCGGAGATGGTGCCGATGGTGTCGCCGGGGTCGTAGTCGACAGGGATCTCGTGGGCTTGGCCTGCGTACCGGACATCAACGACGTACTCGGTATTCGTTGGCACATGCCCTGCTTCCTCCAGGATCCTCCGAGCTCGCCGTTCTACGATCGCAGCCGATTCTTCCAGTGATGATGACGAGGTCTCGGTCCCCATGGTGGAGATGGTTGCGTCAGCCGAAGGGCGTGCCAGCAGAAGACCGACCGCCGACAGCACACCACCGTACGCGGGCAACACGACACCGGCCATGCCGAGCGATCGGGCCAAGGTCGTCGCATGCAGACCCCCAGCACCCCCGAACGCATAGAGGAAGGAACCTCTCGGGTCGGAGCCCTGCTCGATCGTCACCTTTCGTATCGCACGTCCCATTGCCTCATCTGCGATGGCAACGATCCCGAGAGCCGCGCCAACGGTTGTCATGCCGAGCCTGTCGGCGAGCTGCCCGACGGCGGCCCGGGCCGCTTCGACATCGATGGCCAACTCACCCCCGAGAGGTGCCGAGGGGTCCAGACGACCCAGCACGGCGTGGGCATCGGTGACCGTCGGCCTGGTTCCGCCCCGCCCGTAGCAAGCAGGCCCCGGATCCGCTCCGGCACTGTGGGGGCCGACACGCAGGGAACCGCCGGGATCGATCCATGCAATGGAGCCACCCCCGGCACCAACCGTGTGGATACCCACGGACGGGAGCCGGCACGGATAGCCGTCGACGGACCTCTCGTACGAGACATCGAACCTGCCATCGCTGATCCTGCACACGTCGGTGGATGTTCCACCCATGTCGAACGAAACCACATCGCCATGACCGTGAACGGCCGCAAACTCCGCCGTGGCGATCACGCCACCCGCGGGACCCGAAAGAAGTATCGATGCTGGATGTGTTGCGGCATGGGCAACCGAGGCGAGCCCGCCGGACGACTGCATGACGGAGATATGTCGTGCGAGTCCGGAGTCCTGCATCGCCGCACCGAGCCGATCGAGATAGTGGGCCGTGCGAGGGGTCAGGTACGAGTTGAGGACCGTCGTCGATGTCCGTTCGAACTCCCTGAACTCAGGCGCCACGACCGACGACCGACCCACGGGCCCCGTGAACCCGGCGGCACGGACTGCCTCCTCGACACGAACCTCCGAATCGGCATCGCGGTGACCATTGATCAGGGCTATGGCGACCGCATCGACGCCTTCGAGACGGTCGACGGTCAGCGACGATTCGGTGACGCGATCCGACCGCGCCACCAGCGGTTCTGGCCGGTCGTCGAAGGAGTCGTAGAGCGACGGTCGGTCCTGCCGCCCGATCTCGATCACGTCCTCGAAGCCCTCGTCAGTGACCAGCACAACCCGCGCACCCTTCCGTTCCAGCAACGCATTGGTGGCAACCGTCGTTCCGTGGAGGAACGCTGCGAACGCAGAACCGTCTCCCAGTCGAGAAGCGCCTGTTGCGATACCGACGCTCTGGTCAGCAGTCGTGGGGACCTTTGCGGTCGTGATCCTGCCCTCGTCCACGGCAACGAGGTCCGTGAATGTTCCGCCGACATCACCGCCAAGGATCATCGCTCACCCCGGCTACGATTCGCGGGGCCAATCAGGAGGCAATCCATGGGTGTCGTGATCGAGAACACACCGAATCCGAACGCTTTGAAGTTCACGGTCGGTACCCCGGTTGGTGGACCGGCGACGTTCACGTCGGGTGCGGATGCCGATGAACGGATAGCACCGATCTTCGATCTCGACGGTGTTGCTTCCGTGTTCATGACAGCCGACTTCGTGACCGTGACGCGGACCCCGGATGCCCAATGGGAGTATCTGGCCCAGCCCATCAGCGACATCCTCGCAGCAGCGTTCGTCCAGAGTTGAATCTTGTCGGTCGACACACACCGACGCTAGCCGACGGACGCTCCCTCAGGACATGAACCGACGCACCTGGTCGGTGGTGCTACGGCAGGTCCGTCGCCACGGGTACCCCGGTGACGAACCACTGACCGTCGAGATACGCAAGGCTGACCACCACCGCACCGACGGGGTCACGGGCAAACCCGCCTTCCGTCGCGTGCACCGTGCGAAACGCCACTTCAACCTCGGCGTTCGATCCATCGTCATCGATGCTGAACGCTCTCGCCCACTCGACGAACGTGTCTGGCAGCTCCGGGTCCTCATGAGGAAGTTCCGCCGCGGGATCACCGGCGAGCCTCATCTCGATGCTCCGGACCGTCTCCTCTGATCCGTCGATCGTGAAGAAGTCCGTGACGAACCACTCCGCCACGAATCCAGCGACCATCGACGATGCCGACACCTCGGGATATGCGGCCATGAGATCTGCCTCCGACACCGCTCCGACAACCGACACCGGTGTGTCCGGCGTGGGTGTATCCGCGGTTGGAGCGACGGTCTCGTTGATCGTGGAGGACACCGTGCTCATCGACAGGTCCGTAGGTCCGGGAGTAGGCGAGGCGAACAGTCGCATGCCGATGACCAGCACGATCATCCCGCCGAGCACACCGGCAGCGATGTACAGCCTCCGGTCGACCGGAGGTTTGGTCTCGGCGACCAGGTTCGACCAGGGGATCTGCTCGTACTCTTCTGATTCCATGTCACATCACCTCGCTGGAAGCTCCAAGACCTGGCCCGGATGGATGAGGTCAGGGTTGTCACCGATGAGATCGCGGTTCACGACGTATATGGCGCGCCATAGGTCGCTGATCGCCGACCCTCGCGGCTGCACCCCTCGTTCGACCAACACTGCGCGAGCGATGCGCCACAGGCAATCGCCGGCCGCGACCGTGTACTTCCCCGGGATCGGCGCCGCCGGACCGACCATGGTCCTCAGGGGAGGTGGAATGTCCGACATTGGATTGGCTGCGTCCACGATGATCCGGTCGCGAATCGGAACCGTCTGAGCCGCCGCCCCGGTCACCCGCATGCACGTGGCCCCGACGAGCGCAGCGATGATCCACGGTGCAATCCGAGTGTTCAACCCCGACGATCGATGAGTCGTTCGTGCGGCCGAGACCGTCCAGATCCGTTCACAGACGAGCCATGTCGTGAGGACGCAGATCACGAGAGCGAGATAGACCATGGCCGGTTCCATGTGGCCAACCTGTCAGATGACAGGGACCGGTTCAAGGGGTCTGGAACCGATCGGGTGCATGATCGGCCACTGCGTCTACGGCTGGTCTCGCCCCTCGAAGGACTCCACGAGTCGAGGCTTGACCACTTTCCCCATGGCATTGCGGGGAAGGGCATCGACGAGATCGAGCATCGTCGGCATCTTGAACGGCGCCATGCGTGGGCGTGACCACTCCCTGAGCTCATCGATCGTCAGCGTGCCATCCCCACGGAGCACGACGGC
>CBDUOH010000039.1:0-19820 GCA_965368815.1 uncultured Acidimicrobiia bacterium | reverse complement strand
GGAGACACCGCGACGTCGTGCGTCTATGCTCGCGGCGTTGGCCGACTCTGGGGAGACAGATCGTGGTGCTCGGGACGGATGAATCTGAGGGCGTGATCGTTCGGGACGACGCAGACCACTCTCGGTATGTGGTTGAGGTCGACGGGCGACTTGCCGGTCTCGCGGACTACGAACTCCATGGGCACAGGCAGGTGTTCGTCCACACCGAAATCAGGGACGCGTTCGAGGGTCGGGGTCTCGGATCCATTCTCGCACGCGAGGCCCTTGCCGACGTGGTGTCGAAGGGCAGGACCATCGTGCCCATCTGTCCCTTCATCGCCGGATGGATATCGCGACATCCGGACTTCAACGACTCGGTGGACCTCGTCGTGCTGGGCAAGATCCTGGACAGGCAACACGACTGAGCGAGATGTTGGGACCATCCGCTGGAGCGGCATGACCGTTCTTCGACCTCGATAGAGTCCCACCGGTGAAGACTCTGCTGATATCGACGTACGAACTCGGTCGGCAGCCGGTGCACATCGCCAGCCCCCGTGCTCGGATCGAGGCGGCGGGCCACGAGGTACGGACGCTCGATCTGGCTGTTGAGTCGTGGGACGCTGCCACCGTCGACTGGGCCGATGCGATCGCGTTCTCCACGCCGATGCACACGGCGATGCGGCTCGCTGTTGGGGCTGCCCTTGCGGTGCGCCGTCGTCGCCCCGACGTGCCCATTGCGTCCTATGGGCTCTACGCAGCCACAACCGCTGACGATGAGGACTCGCCGTTCGATGTGGCGTTCGTGGGGGAATATGAGCACTCGCTCATCGAATGGCTGTCCGGGGGATCGCCGGGGGAGCGCGCCGTCGCCACTGATCTGGGCCGTGGCGGTTTCCGCACGCCAGTCCGGGTCGGGCTTCCGTCGCTCGACAGATACGCCCGTCTGTTGATCGATGACGCCGAGCGACTCGTGGGCGCCGTCGAGGCGAGCCACGGCTGCCTCCACAGGTGTCGGCATTGTCCGATCCCTGCTGTCTACGACGGTCGGCTGCGGATCGTCGATACGAGAGCTGTACTCGCCGACATCGATCAGCAGGTCGCTGCGGGCGCAGGGCACATCACGTTCGGCGACCCGGACTTCCTCAACGGACCTGCACACTCGCTTCGGATCGTTCGGGCGATGCACGACCGACACCCGGACGTGACGTTCGACTGCACGGTGAAGGTCGAGCACATCCTCAAGTACGACGATGTGTGGCCGGAATTTGCCGAGGCTGGTTGCGTCTTCGTGGTGTCTGCGTTCGAATCGATGAACGACGACGTGCTGTCGATGCTCGACAAGGGCCACACGGCGGCCGATGCTGCGCGTGCGGTCCACCTGCTGAGGTCGACGGGCATCGACATTCGTCCGTCGTGGCTCCCGTTCACACCGTGGACCACGCGCGACGACATCGACGCCATGTTCCGCTTCATCAGTGCACATGATCTGATTGCGTCCACGGATCCTGTGCAGATGGGTATCAGGCTCCTCATCCCTCCGGGATCCCTGATGCTCGACATCGACGGCATCGATCGGTTCCTCGCCGGTTACGACGCTGCCGCGCTGTCCTATCAATGGGTCAGTGATGATCCTGCGATGGACGCACTCTCAGCCCGGCTGATGGCGATCGCTGAACGCGCCGCTGCCGAGTCGATTCCCACCTCCGACGTGTTCCGCGAGCAGTGGCTTGCTGTCGTCGAGGACTCCGATCTCGAGGCGCCTGCTGTGGCGATCGGGCAGGGTGCCACAGTGGGGAGGCCGAAGCTCACGGAGTCATGGTTCTGCTGAGCTGAGCCGACCGCGAGCCAGTTGGGCTCGCTCGATACCGAATAGCGCTGTGCCGGTCGTCAGGTGGCGAGGCGCTCGACTCCATCGAGGATGACATCGAGCGCGAACTCGAACTCGGATTCGTCGTCACACCAGCCCATCGTTGTCTCCGGGTCATCATGGGCTATCTCGTTGAGCATGCCCACCATGAACGGGAGATCCGCGACCATCGCAGCGAGGTCGTCCCGGGACGCATCGGTGTCGTCGGGTCGGAACAGTTCCTCCGAGAAGCCAAGCGCTCGGCTGCCGAGAGCATGCAGGGTGTGGTGTGCGATGTCATAGGAAACGCCGCCCGTCTTCATCAAGCCCAAGAGCAGGTGGAAGTAGCGCAACGTGTCGGACCCTACGCCCGTGCGGCTGGCGTACACCGCCGGTGCCCATCGATGTTCGAGCATGACGCTGCGAGCGGCCAGGATCACGCGGCGTACATCCGACTTCCAGCTGGTGACCGTCTCCGGGACGTCGAAACCGCCGATTGTCTCGCCGACACGGACCACGAGGGCGTTGGCGATCCCATCGAGGATGGCCTCCTTGTTCTCGACGTGGTAGTAGAGCGACATTGCCTCCACGCCGAGTTCGTCGGCTACGGCACGCATCGTCAGACCGGGGAGACCGTTGCGGTCGGCAACAGCAATTGCAGCATCGAAGACCCGATCCGAGGTCAACGGTTGGCGCTGGGTCCGTGTACGTTCCACGGGACCATCGTACAAGCTGCGTCAGGGCATCCAGCCGTCCGGCGATTGCGGTCTTACGATGTATGGCGTACCTTACGGCATATG
Source organism: uncultured Acidimicrobiia bacterium (assembly GCA_965368815.1). Lineage (GTDB taxonomy): Bacteria > Actinomycetota > Acidimicrobiia > Spongiisociales > UBA5794 > UBA5794. Next base: position 17,195 of record CBDUOH010000039.1, on the reverse strand, counting down.
GCATTGGGGTGGAGTCGATCTTCATCCCGTGAAAGGGAGCAACTGATGCGGGCAATTGTCAGGACTGAGTACGGGGGGCCCGACGTGCTCCGTCTTGCCGAACACGAACGGGTGGAGCCGACGGACGATCAGGTCGGTATCGCAGTCAGGGCGGCCTCGATCAACCCGCTCGACTGGCACCTGACGACGGGTACGCCAGCGATCATGCGGCTCCAGTTCGGCCTGAGGAGGCCCAAGCAACCGGTCATGGGAGCAGACGTGGCAGGCGTCGTCGAGTCCGTCGGGCCGGATGTGACGGAGTTCAAAGTGGGTGACGAGGTCTACGGTGAGGGAAGAGCAGCGTTCTCCGACTTCGCGATCGTCCGGCAGGGGGGTTTGGCGCTCAAACCCACGAATCTGTCGTTTGCCGAGGCAGCCGCATATCCGGTCGCTGCGCTCACAGCGTTGCAGGGGCTCAGGGACTGGGGCTCGATGGCGACGGGCCATCGTGTTCTTGTCAACGGAGCGTCCGGCGGTGTCGGGACCTTCGCCGTCCAGATCGCCAAGATCCTTGGAGCCTCAGAGATCGTTGGGGTGTGCAGCGGGAAGAACGCCGCTGTTGTCGAGTCGCTCGGAGCCGACCGGGTGGTTGACTACACAACGGATGGTTTCTCTGCTGTCGGAACCGATTTCGATGTGTACTTCGATGCCATCGGGAGCCGATCCCTGCGGGAGTCGCTTCGCGTTGTGCGACCCGGCGGGACCTTCGTGATGGTGAGCGGTCCGAAGGGGAAGCTGATACGCCCCGTACCCCGGATGATCGCGGCCAAGACGATGGGAGTGTTCGTGCGTCAGCGCGTCGCAGGGGGGACGGCGAGGGCCGATGCCGATGACCTTGTGACTCTGGCTCGTTGGACCGAGGAAGGTCTCGTACGTCCGGTCATCGACAGGACATGGACACTCGACCAGGTGCCACAAGCCGTCGCATATCTTGCGCAGGGGCGCACGGTCGGTAAGAGCGTGGTCGTGGTCGGGTAGGTCGGACAACGCGTGAAACGGTCACATCGTTACTGCTGGCTGGCGGCAGGTGTGCCTACCCTCGGTTGATGGTGATTCTGTACTTCATGGTTACGACCGCGCTACTGGTCGGCGCGTTCAACGCCGTGCGTCCACCGATGACGCGGTATTCCACCGGTGTGCGCCCGGCGTGGTTTCCAGCGATGCTCGCCGCCGAACTGGCACCGACCCTGATCGTGATGCTGGCGCTCCTGAATGCATCCGCTCTGTGGCTTGGAGTGTTCCGGACCGCACTCGGTCTCGTCGGGCTCGCCATGAGCGGGGCAGTGGCATGTGCCGCCATGTGGATGATCCTGTTGGCTTCACGCACGGGCCGTGAGATGGACCGTGCGCTCGGGTCATCCGCCAAGCAAGGCCCGGTGCGCGACCGCCTCAGTTTCGTGACGATGATGTGGCCATATCCGTATCGGGTTCCGCGCGACGTGGTGGTGAGGACCGACGTCGCCTATACAGCGGGGTGTCACGCTGACATCTATCGCTCCTCTCGCTCAGTGGCACCGGCGCCGGTTCTTGTCCACATCCACGGTGGTTCTTGGAGCGGAGGCACTCGAAAGCAACAGGGCCGACCACTCATCCATGCGATGGCACAGGCGGGTTGGGTCGTCGTCAGCATCGATTACCCCCTTGTGCCTGCGGCAACATTCCCTGAGCCGATCGTTGCCGTACACCAAGCGGTTGGATGGATCCGCAGGAATGCAGAGGAGTTGGGTATCGACCCGAGCAGCATTGTTCTCACCGGGGGCTCGTCAGGCGCCCACCTCGCCTCCCTGGCGGGGCTCACTGATGACCACACCGCTTGGGGTTCACGCAGGCCCGAGGATCCACCGATCGCTGCCGTCGTTGTGTTCTACGGGGTCTTTGACCTGCTGAACCGCCACGGCACGCGGGATGACTGGCCGATCATCGAGCGGGGCCTGATGAAGGCGCGCAAGGAGGCCGAGACGCAGCGATACACCGAAGCATCGCCAGTCGATCGGGTCAGGGCCGATGCCCCATCGTTCCTCATCATCCACGGACGCCATGACTCGCTTGTTCCGTTCGCCGAGTCGGTGGCGTTCGCCGATGCGCTGCGCGCCGTGTCGACGCAGTCGGTCGACCTCATCCTTCTCGGCGGTGCCTCGCACGCATTCGACGCAATTCCGTCACTGCGGACCCAGCTGATGGTGCAGCGTGTCCGTTTGTATCTCGATGGCGTGGTGGGGGACTAGGTTTCCGACCGCCCGTCGGGTCCTGGGCCGAGTTCGTCGGCAGTTCCGACACCGGACCAGCGTGCAGATTCCGCACTGAGGTCGAGCCGCTCGATCGGTGCTGCGTTCGCGTACGCACCCCAATCAGCCTTCGGGAGCATCCACATGACCTCGAACTGGTTGCCGTCCGAATCGGCGGCGTAGAGGCTTTTCGTTGCACCGTGGGACGATTCGCCCGACAGCGCTCCCGCCGCAAGGAGTCGTTGTCGCATCGCGATCAGCTCGTCGATCGTGTCCACCTGCCACGCGAGGTGATAGAGCCCCGTCATGCCCTGGCTCGGACCCGGCGCCGAAGCGCCGAGTCCGAAGAGACCGAGATCGTGATGATTGCCCGAGTCCTGCGCACGGAGGAACACTGCATTTGCTCTCGGCTCGCGTGCGACCACTGTGAAACCGAGTACGTCGGCGTAGAACCTCTCGGCTCGGTCGAGGTCGGAGACGAACAGGACCGCGTGGTTGAGACGTCGGATTCCGGTCATGCGATCGGCGCTGCGCTCGCAGCCTGGATCTCAAGCTCGATGTCGACCTTCTTGCCGACGAGCCACCCGCCTGCATCGAGTGCCTGGTTCCACGTGAGTCCCCAGTCCTCACGGTTGATGGTGGTGGCTGCACTGAACAAGGCCTTCTCCTGACCCCACGGATCGGTGACGAGACCAAGGTACTGCATCGAGAGCATCACCTGATGCGTGATCCCCTTGATGGTGAGGTCACCCGTCAGCATGTAGCCCTCGACTGTCGGTGCGACCTCAGTCGACGTGAATACGAGGGTGGGGAACTGCTCGACGTCGAGGAAGTCGGGAGAGCGGAGGTGGTTGTCACGGTCGCCGACGCCGGTGTCCACCGATGCTGCGTCGATCGATACGTCGACCGTGCTCGTCTCGGGCGTGTCGCCGACCGTGATCGTGCCGGTTGCCGATGTGAAGCTTCCGCGGACCTTTGCCGCCATGAGATGGCGAGCGCTGAATCCGATCGTGGAATGCGCGGGGTCGATAGCCCAGATTCCGGTCGCCGGCATGGTTCTGTCGATGGTTGTAGTCATTGCTACTCCTATATCTGATAGTGAAGTATCTGCGTACGCAGGTATTATACCCACAGAATACCTGAACCGTCAACTACTGAGTAGTAAGATGAATGGCATGACTGACATCGCTACAACCCGCCTGACGGATGACGAACGCATCGCCACCTACGGTCGCATCGTTGAGGTCCACCGCCAACTGCACGCGATCTTCGACCGTTCGCTGAGGGCTGAGGTGGGCATGTCGATTGTCTGGTATGAGGCGTTGCTTCGGCTCGCTCGGTCGCCGGAGAACCAATTGCCCATCAACACGTTGGGCCAACAGATGCAACTCACATCGGGAGGGGCGACCCGATTGGTCGACCGGATCGAGGAAGCGGGGTACCTCGAGCGCCTGGCCTGTCCTTCGGACCGACGGGTTGCGTGGGCGCACCTCACCCCTGCAGGGCGCGCTGCGGTCGAGGCTGCCACGGATGTGCATCTGCGTGATCTCGAGCGTTTCATTGCTTCGAAGCTTTCACTGAGCGAGACCGAGCAACTCGGTACTCTGCTCGACCGGATTCGGTGCGACGAGAACCTTCGGTCTGTCGATCCGGATGGATGACCTCAGACACCACTGACGTCGGCTGCAACGTCCTAGGGGTTGTCGTCGTAGTGGGACCGTTGCTGGCTGAGGAGCGCAGTGGTCGAGTCGGGGCGTGTGCCACGGTTCGATAGCGACCGCGTCTCGGTGAGACGATACAGCCACAGCAGCGACGGAACGGCGAGGACCGCTGCCGCTGAGAACGCGACGATGAGAGCCCACAGAACCGGGCTTGACGCAGCGGAGTCCTCGATCGTGACCACGTCCTCGAGCACCCAGGGATACTGGCTGGCACCCCAGCCCCACAGCACGGAAACGACAGCGAGGGCGGCGAGGGGCCGGGCGGCGACGTACCGGCGTTGCACCATCATCCATAGGGTCCCGACACCGCCGATCGCCGACACCGCCACGAGGATCGAACCTCGCCACGATGTCAACCCTTCGAAGAGCGACGGTGCGTCGACGCGCAGGATGGCGATGCCTGCCACTGCGACACCACCCGCAACGAGACCGGACCACAAGGCTCTGGTTCTGAAGTATGCAGCCTCGTGGTCTGCTCCGTCGAGCGAGGCGTCGCGTGTCAGGAGCACTGCGGCGAGGAACGCACAGACGAGGACGGCAAGAACGCCGCCGAGCAGCGATGTCGGGTTCAGCCATGAAAGGATCGGATCGCCTTCCGCGTTGCCGAGGGGGACCCGCCCGGAAGCGACGCCACCAGCGACTGTCCCGAGGAAGAAGGGAGTCAGCACCGACGCGCCTGCGAACCAGCTTCCGTACAGACGTTGCTGTTCGACGGTTTCGGCCCACTTGCGAAAGGCAAAGCCCGCACCACGGAAGATGATCCCGAAGGCCGCAAGGCTCAGTGGTATCCACATCGTCGTAGCGATCGACACGAACGGCTCAGGAAACGCGGTCCACAGGTACACGAGAACGAAGATGAGCCAGACATGGTTGGCTTCCCACACTGGGCCGATCGACCGCTCGATGAGGGCCCGAGGCTCTTTTCCCTTGGACGCATCGCCTGCGATCAGGTCCCACACGCCACCTCCGAAGTCGGCTCCACCGAACACTGCGTACGCCGAGATCCCCGCCCAGATGACCACTGCGATGGTGTTGGCGAGCATCAGGCGACCTCCGTCGGCGGACCATACGGGGTTACGACGTCGTCGCCGGATCGCAATCGTCGGCTGATGCGACGGAGAACCATGATGGTCGCGATACCGAGACCCGTGTACACGATCACGATCGCAGCGAGGCTCCAGACGATCCCGTTGGCTCTCGTCACCGCGTCGGCTGTCCGGACGATCTGCCAGACCACCCACGGTTGCCGACCGACCTCGGTGACGATCCAGCCTGCCTCCATGGCGACGACGGCGCCGACGCCGCTACCCGCTGCGAGGATCCAGAACCAGCGCGACGGCGGTGGTCCTCGCCGTTTCCACCACGCCGCAGCGAACCACACGGACAATCCGACGAACAGCAATCCGAGGCCGACCATGATCTGGAATGCGATGTGGACGACGTTGACAGGTGGGGTTTCGTCGGCGGGTATCTGGTCGAGTCCGGGAAGTTCCCCGTTGAGGCTTCGTGTGCCAAGCAACGAAGCCAACCCCGGTATCTCGATGGCACCCACGACCTCGCCATCGATCAGAAAGCCACCGACCGTCAAAGGGACCTCCGATCCACCGTGAGGAATCAGCTCCATCGCCGCGAATTTCGCCGGCTGTGCTTCGATCAGGCGACGGGCCGCGACGTCTCCGACGAGGACCTGCAACGGTGACGCGATCGCGGCAATCGTGAACGGAATCAGGAAGCCGAGGCGGTGGTGGCGATCTGTTCGGCCCCGCAACCAGGAGAACGCGTACACGCCGGCGACGAGGAACCCACTGACCATGTAGGCCGCAAACAACATGTGGAGATATTGGACACCAGTCGCAGGGTTGAACATTGCGCCCCACGGGCTTATGTTGACAACCGCTCCGTCCACCAGGTCGAAACCAGCGGGTGAGTTCATCCATGAGTTCACGGTGAGTATGAAGAAAGAGCCAGCGACGCCGGCGAGCACGATCGGGAACAAAGACAGGAAATGCCATCGGGCCGGGAGCCGGTCCCATCCGTAGAGGTAGATCCCTATGAATATCGCTTCAAGGAAGAATGAAACGCCCTCAAGGGCGAACGCGAGGCCGATGACATCGCCGAACGGACCCATGAGACCCGGCCACAGCATGCCCATCTCAAAACTCAGGATGGTTCCTGACACAGCACCGACGGCGAACAGGACAGCCATGGTCTTGGCCCATCGGCGGGCGAGTTCCAGGTAGTGAGGGTCGCCGGTGCGGATACCGAGCCAGTGTGCAGTGAGCGTGATGGCGGGAAAACCGATGCCGAGGGCGGCGAGGATGATGTGGAACCCGAGGCTTATCGCCATCTGGTTCCTGGCTGCCAGGAGATTGAGGTCGATCAGTGTGTCCATCTGACCCCCACAGGCTATCGGGGGCACGGTTCATCGAATACACGGGTCGTTCCCGCCGCGATCGCCGGACCCTACGCTCGCCTGGCTGGCATGGCGACGAACGCGTAGAGTCATGACATGGCGGACGCACGACGGGATCCCCAGCTCACCGAGATGGTCCACGCAACGATGCCGTTTGCGCAGGAGCTCGGCATCGTGATCGAGTCAGGGTCTCCCTCGGAGGTTGTTGCCAGGGTTGGGTGGTCACCGCGCTTCTGCACCGTCGGAGATGCCCTCCATGGTGGGTACCTCATGGCGGTGGCAGATTCGGTGGGTGCGCTGTGTGCACACCTCAATCTCCCCGAGGGGGCTACGACGGCGACCATCACCTCGACGACCAGCTTCATGCATTCTGTCCGTGAACAGGACATGACCTTCACAGCGACACCGGTACATGCCGGACGATCGACCGTCGTCGTCCAGACGGATGGCTACCGCGCAGATGGAACCCTTGCCGTCCGCACGACCCAGACACAGACGATCGCCGGCCCGGTGGGTTGACCCGCTGGGGCGGACCAACCCTTTCGATATCCCGTTGCCCCGAAACCATTTGCCACTTGTCAATGGGGCCGAACGGGTGTCTACTTCCGCGTATGACACAAACAGCTCACATGCGACGTCCGTTCTCCGTGCTCGAAAAGGCTGTCATCGCGCTCCAGGTGACTGCCGGAGTCGCATTCGGGGTGTATGGCATGATCGATGTCAGTGATCCGGGCTGGGCCGATCTCCAACGTGCCTTGATCCTGATGATGGTCGGTATCTGGATGGGCGGTGTGGTCGGTGCCGCAGCGCTGTCCCGGCTCGTGGACAACCAGATCGGTCGACTGGCGATTCTGGTTTCGATCCCGTTCTCCGGCTTCGTGATCATCATGATCTGGGCGGTCGTCGGGTCGTAGCGCTCGAACCATCGGGCCCGGTTGGCCCTTCTGCGATGGGTTGAGCGCTAGGTTCCACCCATGTTCCCATTCGGTCACCATGACGGTGCTGCTCGGCTCGGGCCTGTCCGTCGAACCAGCCTCATGGCGTTGGTTGCGTTGTCCCTGGTGACAGGTGCCTGTTCGGCGGTGCGATCCGGTGACACGGTGGTGGTTTCCGCGGCCGCGTCGCTTTCCGTTGCATTCACTGATGTGGCAGCGGCGTTCGAGGAGGCTCACCCCGACCTCACCGTCGAACTCAACATCGGAGGCTCGACGGCGTTGCGCGAGCAGATCGTCAATGGAGCCCCGGTGGATGTCTTCGCGTCGGCCGATGAGCGGGCGATGACAGACGTTCTTGATGCCATTGGCCTTGGCACAGATGCGGTCGTGTTCGCGACGAATTCGCTCGGCATCGCCGTCCAGGCCGGCAACCCCGCCGCGATCGGCGGTCTCGACGACTTCGCACGCGACGACCTGGTACTCGGGTTGTGCGCCGTTCCTGTTCCGTGTGGGGTCTATGCGCGCCAGTCGCTTGTTCTTGCCGGGATCGACCCTTCGATCGATACCGACGAGCCCGATGTGCGCAGTCTGTCGACCAAGATCGCGCTGGGTGAGATCGATGCGGGCATCGTGTATCGCACGGACATCTTTGCGAGCAGGGGAGCCCTCAGTGAGATCCCCATTCCCCCTGAGTTCAACGTGACCGCTCGGTATCCGATCGCGTCGCTCGACCCCGGCAGCGCCGCCGCCGCCGCCTTCGTAGCATTCGTACTCTCGAACGAGGGGAAGACAATCCTTCGCAGCCACGGATTCGACACACCATGAAGCTACGAACGCGCAGGACGGCGCAACCTCCGGTCCTCGTTGCGGTGCTTGCGTTCTTCGGCGTAGCCCTGTTTGCCTTGCCCATCGTCGGTCTCGTGCTGGAAACACCATGGGCGGACCTCGGGTCGCTCGTCACGAGTCCGATCGTCGTTGATGCGCTGCGGCTGTCGCTCGTCTCGTCGTTGACCGCCACGCTGATCTCGTTCGGGCTCGGGTTTCCCGTTGCCTACGTCCTGGCAAGGGTCGATTTCCCCGGCAAGACGGTCATTCGCGGCCTCGTCCTGCTGCCACTCGTGCTGCCGCCGGTGGTTGGGGGAGCGGCACTCCTACTGGCTCTCGGCCGCCGAGGTGTCGTGGGTGGCCCGATCTACGACACCACCGGGTTCGTGCTGCCGTTCTCGTTGTGGGGCGTGATCGTTGCAGCGACGTTCGTGTCGATGCCGTTCCTTGTGATCACCGTTGAAGGGGCGTTGCGAAGTCTCGACGGTCGCATTGAGGCCGCCGCAGCCACCCTTGGAGCGGGTCGATGGACGGTGCTTCGGCGCGTGACCGTTCCCATGATCCTTCCGGCCCTGATGTCGGGTATCGCCCTGACCTGGGCACGGGCGTTCGGGGAGTTCGGGGCGACCGTCACCTTCGCAGGCAATCTCCAGGGAAGAACCCAAACGATGCCGCTCGCAGTGTTCGTGGCTCTTGAGGCCGATCGTCCCGTTGCCATCGCGATCAGCCTCATCATGGTCGTCGTGTCGCTGATTGTGCTTGTGATGCTTCGCGACCGATGGTGGAGGTCGGCATGAACAATGCGCTTGTTGCCGATTTCGAGGTTCGGCATGACTCGGGGTTCCTTGTCAGCACACGCCTCGTGGTTGAGCGCGGAACCACAGTCGCCCTTCTCGGCCCGAACGGTGCAGGTAAGTCCACCGTTGTCGATGTCGTCGCCGGGCTGCTTCCGATCGCGTCGGGTCGAGTGTCATTCGAGCATGCCGTGTGGGACGACCCCGCCACAGGAGTGTTCCTCCCACCAGCCGATCGCCGTGTCGGTGCGGTGTTCCAGGACGGGCTCCTGTTCGGCCATATGACGGTGCGCGAGAACGTCGAATTTGGTCCTCGGAGCCTCCGATGGTCCCCATCAGCCAGGGAGCGGTCGGTTGCCCAATGGCTCGGCCGCCTGGACCTCGATCATCTGGCAGGCCGGCGTCCCGCCGAGTTGTCAGGGGGCGAGCGCCAACGCGTCGCTGTCGCAAGAGCGCTCGTCACCGAACCGGACGTGCTGGTCCTCGACGAACCGTTGGCTGCCGTTGACGCCGAGGCACGACCTCACCTTCGGCGTGTGATCGGGGAGTACCTGGATGCCTTCGACGGCGCAGCGATCATCATCACGCACGATGCACCCGAGGCATTCATGCTTGCAGACCGGGTCGTGATCCTCGAAGGCGGCGTCGTCACCCACGAGGGGTCAGCGACCGATATCCGACTGCGTCCCGCGACGGCGTATGCGGCCGAGATAGCGGGGGTCAACATCGTGCATGGCGTCGCGTCCGGGGGACTGCTCCAAGCCGGTCGACATCGTTTGCAGTTGTCGGATTCGACCGTCTACGGGCCGGTCGTTGCGATCATCAAGCCGACGTCGATCCAGCTCCACCGGAACCAGCCAGAGGGCAGTGCGCGCAACGTGTGGGAGACCACCGTCGTGGGCGTCGAGCCGATCGGCGACACGGTGAGGGTGGCGACCTCGGATCCCTTCGGTCTGACCGTCGAAGTGACCACGGCCGGGGCGTCGGAGACGTCGATTGCCGTCGGAGCACGCGTTTGGGTGTCGATCAAGGCCACCGAGATCCGCACCACGGCCATGGAGTCGCCCGCCGGCCCGCAGCTGGCTGGCGGTGAAAGCGCCTAGCATTCCGGAGATGGGCAGTCTCTCGTTCGCCGAAATCCTCACGATCGCCGTGGTCATCCTGATCATCTTCGGTCCGGACAGGCTCCCCGAGTTCGCACGGAAGCTCGGCGACTTCGTGTCGAAGGCACGACGAGCAACACAACAGTTCTCGCAGGACATCTCGGGTGAGTTCTCGGACTCGACGGAGCCACTGCGAAGTGTCCAGGCGGACCTCGAAGGCATCAAGCATGACATCAAGAAGGTCGGCTCTGCGTTCATCGCACCCGACGAGATGCCGTCTGTCGACAAGAAGCTCCCCCCTCCGGTGTCGCCGAGCGGTGACGAGACGGGTGAGGTCGAGATCGTTGACCGGGACGAGACGCCCTCATGACAACGACGATGCCGTATGGAGCACATCTGAAAGAACTCCGGTCACGGTTGATCAAGTCGCTCATCGCTGTCGGGCTCGGCACCGTGATTGCCTTCGTCTTCAACGAGCAGATCCTGGACCTGCTCGTCGAGCCGTACCGGATGATCGATCCTGACGCCGCGTTGGCCACATTCAGGCCGACCGAAGCATTCAGCGTCGTGATGCGTTTGTCCATGTGGGGTGGCGTCATTCTCGCAAGCCCCGTCATCACCTATCAGGTGTGGCGTTTCGTGGAACCTGCTCTCTCGCCGAAGGAGAAGCGATGGGTCATCCCCGCCGTGGGGATCCTTGCCTTCCTCTTCCTCGCCGGCGTCTTCGTCGGGTACATCGCCCTCGAACGCGGGCTGACATTCCTGCTCGATTTCGGAGGCGACGCGCTCGTACCGGTGATCGGGGCGGACTTCTACCTCAAGTTTGCGATGCGGTTCCTGCTCGTGTTCGGGATCGCATTCCAGTTCCCCGTGTTCCTGTTCACAACCGCCGCGTTCGGCATCGTCACAAGCCGCTGGTTGCGTGAGTCGAGGCGATGGGCGGTCGTGGTCATTCTCGTGATTGCTGCAGTGGTCACACCCTCAGGTGACCCGTTGACCCTCCTGACGCTCAGTGCGCCGCTGTACGTTCTCTACGAACTGACCATTCTCGCGATCAGGTTCATTCTGAAGCGTTGAGCGTTGAGCGTGGAGCGTTGAGGGTGGAGCGTTGAGGGTTGAGGGTTGAGGGTTGAGGGTTGAGGGTTGAGGGTCACGTGTCGTCGATCGACAACGGGCCGAATGTCGCTTTCGGGACGTCGAGGTGGCGGTGCTCGCCGGTGCGCAGGTGGCACGACGCGAGGTGATCCTTCTCGGATGGCGATTGGAGCAGCCTCGGGACCGTCACGTCACACAAGCCCTCGACAGCGATGGGGCAGCGGGGATGGAAGAAACAGCCGTCTGGCGGGTCGATGGGGGAAGGAACCTCGCCCTGGAGGATCGTGCGATTGCGCGGCCGATCCGGGTCCGGAATCGGTATCGCCGAGAGCAGAGCCTCGGTATACGGATGCAACGGGTTCTGATAGAGCGACTCGCGGTCAGTGATTTCGGCAACACGGCCAAGGTACATCACGGCAACACGGTCCGAGATGTGTTCGACCACCGCGAGATTGTGGGCAACGAACAGCAGGGTGAGATTCAGCTCCGATTGGAGCTCCTTCAACAGGTTGAGCACCTGTGCCTGCACGGAGACATCCAAAGCCGACACCGGCTCGTCGGCCACGACGAAGTCCGGCCTGAGAATCAGCGCTCGTGCAAGGCCGATACGTTGGCGTTGCCCTCCCGAGAACTCATGGGGGAACCGGCTTGCGTGGTGGCCCTCGAGCCCGACCATCTCAAGCATCTCCTTGACCCGCTCCTGTCGCTCATCCTTGTCACCGATTCCGTGGAGTCGGAGACCTTCCGAAATCGAGTTGCCCACCTGTGTGCGCGGGTCGAGGGACGAGTACGGGTCCTGGAAGATGATCTGGACACGCCTGCGGACCGGTTTGAGCTTGGATCCCTTGAGGTGCGTGATGTCCAGTCCGTCGAACATGATGGTCCCGGACGTCGGCTCGAGGAGTTTGGTGAGCATCCGACCGAGTGTCGATTTGCCGCATCCCGATTCGCCGACGAGTCCAACCGTTTCGCCTCGTCGGATGTCGAGGTCGACGCCGGCGACTGCATTCACTGTGGCGATCTGGCGTTGCAGCACGCCACCCTTGACGGGGAACTGCTTCACCAGATCCCGGATCTGGACGAGGGGAGCTTCACTCATGTCGTGCCCCCGGTTCATCGGACTTGTCGGCATAGGTGCCCTCGTAGAGGAAACAGCGGACCTGGTGTCCGGGTTCGATCTCACGGAGTTCGGGGATCTCCTGGGTACAGATCTCAAGCTCATGCTGGAGGCGAGCCACGCATCGTGATGCGAACCGGCACCCGGGCGGCAGGTCGATCAGGGAGGGAACGACCCCGGGGATGGTCTCGAGCGTGTCGACGATCGAACCAAGGATCGGGATCGAGGCGATGAGCCCCTGTGTGTACGGGTGCTTGGGGTTCTTGAACAATGAACGGACATCTGTCTCCTCCACCACCTCGCCTGCGTACATCACCGCCACCCGGTCTGCCATCTCTGCGACGACACCGAGGTCGTGGGTGATCAGTACGACTGCCGTGTTCGATGTCTCCTTCAGATCTCGGATCAGATCGAGGATTTGGGCCTGAATGGTCACATCGAGCGCCGTGGTCGGTTCGTCGGCGATGAGGAGTTCGGGGGCACACGCCAACGCCATCGCGATCATCACGCGCTGTGCCATGCCGCCCGAAAGCTCATGTGGGTAGGCCTCGGCTCGCGACTTCGGGTCGGGAATGCCGACCTTGGCGAGCATCTCGATGACCTTCTCCTCCTCGACTTCGTCGGTCCAGTCGCGGTGAAGCTCGAAGACCTCCTTGATCTGGAGACCCGCTCGCTGGACGGGGTTGAGTGCGCTGCCCGGTTGCTGAAAGATCATCGATATGTGCTCGCCACGGAGCTGGCGCACCTGATCTGCGGTCATCGCAGCGATGTCCTGACCGTTGAACAGGATTTCTCCGGCAACCACTTCACCAGGGTGTGGAACCAGTCCCATGATCGACAGCGAGGTGACCGATTTGCCGCACCCCGATTCGCCGACGATTCCGAGGACCTCGCCGCGGTCGACATGGAGGTCGACACCATCGACGGCCTTGACAACGCCGTCCCTGGTATCGAAATGCGTCTTGAGGCCTTTGATCTCGAGCAGATGCTCAGCGGGTTCGAGGACAAGCGGCTCAAGTGTCTGGAGTCGGTCGGTGTTATCCATGTCGCTCACCGGTTCAGTGTGGGGTCGAGGGCGTCACGCAATCCATCACCCATCAGGTTGAACCCGAGGACGGTGATCATGATTGCCAGGCCGGGGAAGAAGACGAGGTGTGGGGCCGTGAACAGGTTGTTGCGTTCCGAGGCGAGCATCGAGCCCCATTCGGCGGCCGGGGGCTGTGCGCCGAGGCCGAGGAATGACAACCCGGCCGCTTCGAGGATCGCCGTCGCGACCCCGAGCGTTGCCAGCACGACAAGTGGCGTCAGTGCGTTGGGGACGACGCGACGTGTCAGGATCTGGCGAGGCGATGCACCGAGAGCGATCGAGGCCGAAACGTAGTCGGATTCCTTGATGGCGAGGACCTGGGCCCTCATCACTCTGGCATATGCAGGGATAGTCACGATTGCGATCGCGATGAGTGCGTTCTGAAGACCGGGCCCGAGGACGGCAACGATCGCAATGGCGAGCAGGAGGGATGGGAAACCGAGGATGACGTCCATGATCCGCATGATGATGTTGTCGAGCCACCCTCCGACGTAGCCAGCGATCGCTCCGAAGAGGCTCCCGACGAGCAGCGCGATGGTCACGGTGAAGAATCCGAGGGTGAGGCTGACCCTCGAGCCGAAGATGACACGGGAGAACTCGTCGCGCACGTTCCCGTCGGTCCCCATGATGTGTTGCGGGATGTCTTCGTCGCAGCCCAGGATGTGGACGCACGGCGGGTCACGGGGTCCGATGTCCTCCTTGCCGATGAGCACCTCGTTGGGTGGGTACGGGGCGAGGATCGGAGCGAAGATGGCCATCAGGATCAGGAGGCTGACGATGCCGAGGCCGATCATCCCGGAGGTCCGCCCACGAAATCGGCGAAGAGTGAGCCGCCATTGACTGAGCGGCTTCTCCGTCAAGGATTGTTCGAGCGCCTGGAGCTCGAGTGCTTCGAGTGCGGCTTTCTGCGAGATCATTTGACTCGGATCCTGGGGTCGAGATAACCGTATGAGAGGTCAACGATGAGATTGACGACAACGTATCCAAGCGCGATCACGACAGTGAACCCTTGGACCACCGGGTAGTCCCTGCCGGTGATTGCATCGAATAAGGCCCGCCCCACGCCGGCAAGGTTGAAGACGGTTTCGGTCAACACGGCACCTCCGAGGAGACCCCCGAGCTGCAGGCCGATGATGGTGACCACCGGCAACAAGCTATTGCGGAGCCCATGTCGTCGGACGACTCGCTTCTCCTTCGAACCCTTCGCCCGTGCGGTGCGGATGTAGTCCTTGTTCATCACCTCGAGCAGGGAGCTCCGGGTGATCCTGGCAATGATCGCCAACGGGATGGTCGCGAGCGCCACAGCAGGCAAAATCATGTGTTTGATCGCATCCCACAGCACCTCCCACTGGAACGTGATGATGCTGTTGAAGATGTAGAAGTTCCCGATGAATTCATGGAAGCTCGCCCAGAACGTGCCCTCGGTCAGGTTCCAGTCCCAGACCTCGTAGTAGGGCACAGGGAACACGCCTGCCGACAATCGACCGGACGGCGGGAGTTGGAGGAACGTCCCCTTGAACACGATTGCAAACAGGTAGGCGAGCATGAGTCCGAGCCAGAACACCGGCATCGAGACACCGACGTTCGCGATCGCCATGGTCGCCGAGTCAACGGCTGTGTTGTGCCTCCGGGCGGCGATCACACCCATGGGAACGCCGACGCCAACGGCAAGGATGAGAGAGGTGAGGGCGAGTTCGGCGGTCAGGGGCAATCGCTCGATGAGCATCTGATTGACCGGCCGTGAGAATCGGATGGATTCGCCGAGGTTGAACGTGACGACGTTCTTCATGTAGATGCCGAGTTGTACGTAGATGGGTTCATTGAGTCCGTTGGCCTCGTCGAACCGTTCACAGGCCTCGACGGTTGCCCGTTCGCCGAGCATCGACGTGCACGGGTCGCCGGGAATGGCCCGGATGAGAAAGAACACCACGATGACGATCCCGATCAGGACTGGGATCGCGAGCAGTGTTCGGCGAGTTATGAAGCCCAGCATCGGGTCGAATGTGTTCCTTGTTGATAGGGGGTCCGGATGTTGAGGACGGGGGAGGCGTGACGCCTCCCCCGTATGTCCTCAGTGCGCACCTACGGGATCAACCGTCGGCGTTGATGAGTCCGTTCCACAGATAGTCGTAGTACTCGAACACACCGCTGTTCCCCGTATGGAGAGGCGATGAGGCGTCGAGCCCTGCCGAGAACGAAGCAACAACATCGTTGGCATCGAACGTCGAACCATCGTGGAAGACCACACCCTGACGCAGCGTGCATGTCCAGACGGACAGATCATCGTTCGGCTCACAACCTGTTGCAAGCTGCGGCTGGACGTTGCCATTCGCGTCGTACGAGTACAGAGCCTCGACGACCTGGGCGCATGCACGGAGCGACTCACCGTCAGTCTCATCTGCGCAGTACAGCGAGATCGGCTCGTTGCCCTGCATGAAGACGAGGGTGTCCTTGCCGTTGTCCCAGAAGTTGAACATCACCTGACCCCATGGTGGGGCGTAGGCACCGTTCGCCGCTGTGGTAGCGCCGAAGGCACTACCGGCATGGGCGACGGGGATCATCGGAACGAGTTCCTTGATCGCATTGTTCGCTTCCTCGTACAGCGGCGCAGCAACCGCACCGTCTGCAGTTTCGCTTGCTGTCTTCAGCGGACCGAAGATCTCCGGGTATGGATCACCGAACTGCAAATTGGTCTCCGCAAAGTGGAAGTCCAAGAAGTTCGTGATGTGCGGGTAGTCACCCGTCCAACCGAGCAGGTGGATGCCGTCATAGCCGCCAGCCGACGAGGTCTGGATGAATTCACCCGACTCCACGACCTGGACCGTTGCGTCGATGTTCAGGTTGTCCTTGAGCTGGGCCTGAATGTCGGCGGCAACGTCGCCCGGTGTCGGCAGGTAGCCGCGGGTCACGTCCCGGTAGTAGATGGTCGTCTCGAACCCGTCCGGGTAGCCCGCATCTGCAAGCATCTGCTTCGCGGCTTCCGGATCGAAGTCGTACCAGCTGTCACCTTCGCACCCGAACTCAACAGAGCAAGGGGTGAAGTGGGACGCCGTTTCCGACCCCGGTGGGTAGAACGTGTCCACGATGCGCTGCCGGTCGATGCCAAGGGCAACGGCCATGCGGACGTCCACGTTGTCCCATGGGGCAAACGTATTCGTGAAGCCCATGTAGAACACGTTCGGTTCCGGCTTGTCGAGCAGCTGCAGGTTCGGATCGTTCTCGATGGTTGCGAAGTCATCGACGCCAGGGAAAGTCATTCCGTCGGCGTTGCCTGACTGCAGCTCGAGCAGACGTCCGGCGCTTTCCGTCGACCAGCGGAGCACGGCCGTGGAATGCGTCGGCTTGGTGCCGTAGTAGTCCTCGTTGCGCTCATAGACAACCGAGTCACCCCGGATCCATTCCTTCAGTGCGTACGGACCTGTTCCGATCGGGTTGTCGAGCGGCGCTCCACCCGTTGCCTCGAGGTGTTCCTCGGGCTGGATACCGAACACGCCGAACGCGATCTGGGCCAGGAACGCCGGGTGCGGACCGCACAAAGCGAACTCGACCGTGAACTCGTCAACAGCCGTGATGGTGTTGACACGTCCGCCGTAGTCGCAACCGCCCGAGTCGAGGACCTTGCCCTCAAATCCCGGATCGGGTGCTCGTGTTGTTGTTGTCGTCGCCTGTGTCGTATCAGGGGATGGGGCGGTGGTCGTTGTGTCGTCACCGGACCCATCGCTGCTACACGCACTCGCCACGAGGGCAAGTGCAACGACGGCCAAGAACCAGAGATTCTTACGTCTCATCGTCTTGTTCCTCCTTTATTTGCATGATTCGAACAGGCGGTGCCTGTCGAAGG
>CBDUOH010000038.1:0-19953 GCA_965368815.1 uncultured Acidimicrobiia bacterium | reverse complement strand
GGCATCAGAAAAATCCTCGGCTATGGTCGGTTGAACGAAGGGAGCATTCGATGAGCGGGGAAATCGTCCTTCGCGGTGGTCTCGTCATTGATGGCAGCGGTGCCAACGGCAGAAACGCCGATGTCGCGATAGCGGACGGCAGGATCATCGCGGTCGGTGATCAGTTACACAGCAACGGCGCTGACGTTGTGGATGTAACGGGACTGGTCGTTGCACCCGGCTTCATCGACATGCACACACATTCCGACGTCAGCGCGCTGCGAGATCCCGCAAGCGAGAGCAAGGTCCGACAGGGAGTCACAACCGATGTCACCGGGAACTGCGGGTTCTCGACGTTCCCGATCACACCCTCGCGAATCGACATGCATCTCGATTTCATGGCTGGACGTGGGTTCGATGAAGACGGTCTTGAGCTCACGTGGACGGACGTTGATGGCTACGCCGAGGTGGTGGCAGCTCGGCCGCCCGCGTTCAACCTCGCCCCTCTTGTCGGCCACAACACGCTGAGGGTCGCTGTGATGGGGCTCGAGCAACGCCAACCGACCGAAGACGAACTCGCGACGATGAAGCAGCTACTTGCCGAACTACTCGACCAAGGGGCATTCGGCTTCTCGACCGGGCTGACATTGGTTCCGGGGGCCTATGCCGACGAGGATGAGATCGTGGCACTGGTCCGTGTTGTCGCGCAACACGATGCCCTCTACGCGACCCACAGCCGTTTCGATGCCGCTCGAGACTTCGGCGGTGTGGAACTGGCGATTCGGACGGCATCTGCTGCGGGAGCCAGGCTCCAGTTTTCACACGCGGCGATCAATCAGCCGGATCACTGGGGTCGTGCCGCTGAGCTCACATCCCTCATCGATCAGGCCAGCAGGGATGGTCTCGATATCGCGTTCGATGTGTATCCGTATGACGCTTCGTCTTCGTCGATGACACAGTTCCTTCCGACATGGGTGCACGAAGGCGGCAGGGATGCCATGAGAGCGCGTCTGGCTGATCCGGCCACATACGACAGAGCACTCGCTGAATTGCGAGCAGGTTTCTGGGGTATCCCATGGTTCTGGGACCGGGTTCGGATCGCCTCCGTCGGCGAGCCAGACTCATGGTCCGTCGGCATGACGATCGAAGAAGCGGCCGCACGAGTCGGTGAAGATCCTGCGGCATGGGCGCTACAGCTATGCCTCGATCACGGCCACGAAGCCAAAGTTGTCCTGTTCTATCGGACCGAGGATGACATGAAGACATTCCTCGCACATCGACTATCGATGGTCGGATCAGATGGGAACGCTGTTCCGTTCGATCTGCGCGGTGAACAACCGCATCCGCGATCATTCGGCACGTACCCCAGGGTTCTCGGCCGGTACGTACGTGAACAGGGCCTCCTCACGCTTCCCGAGGCGATTCGCAAGAGCACAAGTGCGGTAGCCGAACGCCTACAGATCACGGACAGAGGGCTGATTCGCGAAGGGTTGATCGCCGACCTGGCTGTGTTCGATCCTGAGACGATCATCGACAAGGCAACGTTCGAGAATCCCGGGGTCCCACCACTCGGGATCCAACACGTTCTGGTGAACGGTCAGTTCGTCGTCAGGGACAACCGCCAGACCGACGCCCGACCAGGACACATGCTCCGTCGCCGTTGACGACGGTCAACGTCACCGTTCTTGGATTATGGTCGCCGCCTCGACTTCGTTGTTCAGTCTGGAACGAAACGGCGCCCGTTCTCAAGAACTGATGCGCTATCGGGTAGAGACTCCGAAATTCGAATGCAACACCGTTGTGCGCCTGAAAACCGGCAACGAAACGATTGCCTACATGGCTGCTGGCTCCACCTCGGCGTCGTTGCGCAGTTCCATGACATAACCACCGATGGCGGCGAGCAGCGCAAGCCCCATGATCGGTGTCGATATCCGCTTCAGCGGAGCCGATACAGCAAGAAGCCCGACGATGAACCCGACGATTCCCAGGTTCACACCCCACAACGCAACCTTGTCGATCGTCGTCACTTCGGTTCGGCCGAGTCCTCCGAGGACGATGGTTGCGAACAGGACATTGGTCATGACACCGATGAACATGGTGTGGTCAAAGGCGAGGAGCAACCCGAGCTGGGATTCCGTCAGCGCATCGAAGTCCATCGAGCCGCCGATCACCTGTGCGATGAGCACCGTACCGAGCACAACGTACAGGACGAGGAACAAGGCACTCATCCGTACGAACGCTCCCGCCCCGGCTCCGGACCAGCCTGCAGGCATCATCTCGCTCCGATACCGGATGAGCAGGATCACGATGCCAGCAATCATGAGCAGGTTCGCCGGGCCGAGCAGCTCCTCTTCCATCCGGGAAAGGAAGCCGATGTTTGCAAGGGTTCCCGCGGTGAACAGCATCCACATCTGGGTGGACCCGAGCCTGTCGTCCGACCACCTCACATGGTTCCGGAACAGCCACTCGATCACCGCCATGGCGGCGAGAATGAGGAATCCGATGACCATGGCAGGTGGATGACCTTCAGCAACGGCCGCTGCGGTCTCGTCATCGAGTCCGGGAATCTCGCCCTTGGCGGTGTAGATGCCGAGCGCAACACCGAGCACCGAACCGATCATGAGTGAAACCCACGCGAGCAACAAGCCGAGGCGCGCCACACTGCTCGACTCCGCCGACTTGTTGGCGGAGAACAGCCAAACGGCGAACCAGACCACGACGATGAACAGCAAGGTCCCGACAATCGGTCGCTGGATCCGATCCCCGGGGATCCTGTCACCGGCAAGGAACGCCAGAACGTAGAGCGCGATGGCACCGGCCATGACCCACGCCATCGACACCGCACGTCGAACGGACTCGGCCGATGCGCTCGCCGGTGCGAACATCAAGAACGCCGCACCTGTCGTGGCAAGCGTGATCCAACCGAGCGTGCCGGCATGGACGTGGGTGATCAGGGTGTCGTGGTCGGGTTCGTACAGGTCAAGACCGTTCAGGATGCCGATCACAATGGTGATGACAAACAGAACAAGCGAGGCGAGGAAGGTGACGCGTGCCGCCGGCCAAAAGGCGGAACGCTGAGACTTGCCGTTCATGGAACCTCCTGAGTTCAACCGCCCAGAAACTGGGTCGATTGTATTCGAAAGATTTCCACGATGCTCGGCAATCCGATCCTGTGCGCCCGCACTATTGTCTGCGCCATGTTTGCCAGCCTCGTCGCTCGTCCGGGAATGGTCCGATGTCTCGCTGCAGTCGGTGCCGCAATCCTCATCAGCGGCTGTGCGGGTGCGTCGTCCAACGAGGGCCCGGTTTCTGAGGGTCGCACCGTCTATGGAGCGACATGCTCGGCGTGTCACGGCAGCGGGGGCGGCGGCGGCGTCGGCCCTGCGCTTCGCGATGTGGCAGCGACATTCCCCTCGTGCGCCGACCACATCCACTGGATCACGCTCGGTTCGGAGAAGTGGAAAACCGAGATCGGATCGTCGTACGGCGCCACCAACAAGCCGATCGACAAGGTGATGCCGGAATTCGGTGCCCAGCTCACGCCACGCGAGATCGCGGCTGTCGCCGCATTCGAGCGCACGACCTATGGTGGACTCGATCGCGGCACGGTCGAAACGGATTGTGGCTTCGGCCCCGGAGGCGAGTTCCAGGCACCGTGACCGGATCAGCGGTCTCTGGTCACAATCCTTCAGCCCTTACTCGGTCGCAGCCTTTTGTCTGAGGAGGGCTGAGATCCTCTGTCTGGTGACCCCGAACAAGGCCGCTATGGCCTCGATGGTGAGACCCTCGGCCCTGAGTGCGAGCGCTTCGGCTGCCCGGAACTCGGCACCGGTGGTCTCAAGTGTCGCCAGATTCGCTGACAGGAGTTCAACCATCCGCGGCGCCTGTTCGTCCTCAATCAGCTCGACGAGTCCGGCACCAGCCTCGAGCTGCTCGCGGAGGTAGCGCGCACGGATCTGGAGTTCGCGACTGCGCTCGACGTTGGCCCCTGCCGCGGCCTCCACTGATTCGAGGGAGGCAATGAGCCTGGTCCGTGTCGATGCGGCGTTGGTGGCGATTGTGGTCATCGATACGAATACAAGCATCAGCTCTGTGCTTTGTCAATATCTATTGCTGCAATAGGTGTTGACATCGGGAGATGTGCGCGCTATGCTTCAGGCGGAGCTTCGACCGATGCTCCACCCCAATGAAGGAGTCAAATTGGTGGCCGGAGGAGTTTTCTCGATTTTCCTGCTCGTCGGATTGGGCAGCCTCGTGTTGTTCATCGTCGCAATCGTCGACCTCGTGAGACAACCGAAGTCGGCCTGGGACGCGAGCGGACAGAATCAGCTGGTGTGGGCACTCGTGATCGTCTTCGTGAGCTTCATCGGGCCCCTGCTCTATCTGTTCATCGCCCGCCCTGCGCTCCAGGAAGCCACACGGGTCGAGTGAGCAGACCGGTTCCGTTCAGGTACCGGTGATCATCGTGATGATGTCGTCGAACGCGGCATCGGCGTAGTCGCGCATCTCATCGTCACTGCGGTCCTGGATCGGGTGCGGCGTGAACACGCCGGCGATGTCAGGGAAGCCGAGTGATCGGGACTGGGCCGCTGCCGCGTCGATGAACTCCCGGGACGCGACGAACACCCCGGGAATACCACGGATCTCAAGATCATTGATGTCGTGCACACTGCACGACGTGCAGCTGCCTCAGTCGGCGAGCGCGGCTATGACCGCCTGACAGTCAACGGCTATCTCGTGACGGAGGTCGACCGGCGCGGGTTTTGCATACGTCGGTTTGCGGTATCGCTTCACGTCGGCCCCGAGTCCGACGAGCCGCTCCTCGATCTGGTCGAGGAACACATTGCCTCGTGGCTTTGAGATGTCAAGCAGACCAATCGTGAGGCCGTCGAGCGACGCGGGGCGCGCAACCCTCGTTCGCTCCGCGACAGCCCGCTCGCTTGTCGGATCAAGGACGGTTCGTGCACCCATGTGGTTCTCCCCTACGTTCCCCGGCGCCATCAGTATCGCACAGCTCGAGTCACCGGCTTCGAGCCCCGTTCACCCTTGACCCATCCTGCGACCAGGGCGGAAAACAGTCCAGCGGAACCGCCTGCGTAGGCGAGCAGCAATCCGTCCTCGGTGAACTTGCCGACCTGACCCTCAAGTAGCCCGGAAGGCATCCCCTCGGCGATGTCCCCCGCTCCCCGCTCAAGCTCAGCCGCGGGTCGCTTGAGACGAGCGTGGAGTTCTGACAGGATCCTGTCCCGACCCCAGCCGCCCTCGGTGAACACACGCGCATGCTCAGGCCCCATGATCAGCATCGCATCGAAACCGTGAACCAACTTGTGGTGATACGTCGCCTGCAACTGGATGGCCAAGGAATTGGCGAGGCTCTCAGGCGTGCGGGAGATCTGATCGACGAGGCCGCGCGGACCCTCACCGGCATACACGGTGACTGCGTCGGTTCCTGCCCCGATCCCGAACTGCGATGCAAGCGTGCCGAATGGCGAATCGACATCGTTCTCGGCGAAGCAGAAGGAGAGCTTGCCGGGATTCCCGTGGGCGGCGCGATCGACCTCGCCCGGTCGACCGCCACCGACATTCCGTATCACCAGTTGCAGGGCACGCCCGATGGTGAGGTTCGCCCGGTTCCCCTGTCCGAGTGCGTTGACGCCCGAGTTCATACCGATTCGCCGTGTCCCGGGTCCGCTACACACCACCACAGGACCGACCGGCATCGTTGTCGCGAGAACCCCATGCATGTTGAAATCGTCCGTGCATACGGCCTCAACGGCGGTCAGGACCCAAGGGAGATACTCGGGACGACACCCAGCCATCACCGCCGCGATGGCGACCTTCTCGACCGAAACATCCACGAGATCGGGAGGAACGTTCGCCACGATGTCTCCGGGTGGGCGCGACGTGCCTTCGAGCATCGCAAGCACCCGAGCTTCACTCGGGGGAACCACGGGGAGACCGTCGGTCCAGCCTCGGGTGAACATCATTTCGAATTCGTCCTCGGCATCGGCGACTTCGATGCGCCGCGATCGGAGTGCACTCCCCCCGTGGAGGACCCGCAACTCGTCGATCAGGTCGAGATCCACACTCATGGATCCACAACCCGGTCGCATCGATGGCAGATCGGCCCCGAGGTCGCTCAACCCCGTGATCTCCTCCCAGGCCGATCGCATCCAGCCGACCGTCCGGTCGGTTTCGACTCCGTCCACAACCTTGATCACGGTGGGGACGGTCTCGATATCGTGGTGCCAACTCACCGCGAGATCCTCGTCGAAGATGGCTGAAGGAGATCCCGGGAAGTCAGGATCGTCCTGGGTGTAGAAGGTCACCTGGGTTGCCTCTGCGAGCTGCCTGAGCACAGGCACCACGAGCTGGCAGGTTGCGCATTCGCTCTTGACGACAACGACCAACCCGTCGGGTAGTTGCGGCTTGTCCATCCCGATACGGTACCTGCCCCCGGAACCGACACCACCCGATGCCTGCCTACGCCTGCGTGGGCATGCTGGCGCCGGGGTGCGTGAGGACCTTCGCCGCCATGGCGTGTCCGGTCGCACAGCACTCCTGCCACTGCTCACCGTCCGCGAAACGGGCAAGGAATCCGCCTGCGAATGCATCGCCGGCACCTGTCGTGTCGATCACCTCGGCCACCTTCGGAACCGCAACCGTGATGGGTTCGGCATCGGGAGGGTGCACGGTCGTCGGGTTCCCTCCTGCCTTTCGCACGAAAACCGTCTGATCCAGCCCTGCAGGTCGCGCCTGTTCGACCTTGCCGAGCGCCAACAACTCCCATTCCTGCTCGTTGGCGAACACAACCCGGGGTTCGAGTCCGGACAGGGTGTGCATGTAGTGGCCAACCCCGAATTTGGCCAGCATCGCCGAACTTGAGGTGTCGACGGTGACCGCTCCGCCGCGGTCCCTCACCATCGTCGCGAGTCGGATGACTTCGCTCGCAGCGGGTTCATTCTCGAGCGAGTACGACGTCAGGTGCAACACCGCAACGTCTTCGAGCCACGCCTGATCGACACCCTCCAGGAGAGCCGATGCGCCTCGACTCGGGATCATCGTGCGCTCGCCGACCTCGTCGATGAACACGACGACCACGCCCGTGGCTCCGCGGCGCTGGAGTCGAACATCCACACCTTCGGCAGCCAATGAAGCAGCGAGTACGTCGCCAAGGACATCGGACCCCACACAGCCAATGAAACGCGTCGGAATCAACGACGCCGCGGTGGCGGCCACGTTGGCCGCGCTACCGCCTCGACTGGTGTGGATCTCGGCCTTGGTGTCCGACCCGATCTGGAGCGGTTCAGAGAGCCACACGACCGTGTCCTGGACGAGGTCACCCACAACACCGAGCACACCACCCGTCACGACGCCTCCCTCCGATGTACGGCGCGCGAGCGTAGCGGTACCTGCCCTCGAGGACGCGCTAGACCGGCACCTTGCGGCCTGATCCGGTGGGAAGCGATCGCATCAGCGATGCCACGAGTGCCACGACAACGGGAACGACTGCAAACCATGCTGCGGCAGTGGCGTAGCTTCCCGTGAAATCGGTCACGAGCGCATAGGCGACCGGGCCGAATGCCGTCGAGGCGACGCCAATCAATCCGATCGTGCTTTGGATGGAACCGATGTGCACAAGACCGAACCAACGTGGAAGCAGGGTGGAGGTGACGGTGCGCGTTGCTCCCATGGTCGCACCGAGAGCAACCGAATACACGATCGTCGTCACACCAGGAGCGAGGAACTGCACGAGCACGAGACACGCAGCCATGAGGCCCATGACCATCGGGATCAGGATGCGCCCTGTGAGTCGGTCGGCGAAATACCCGAACACGATCCCGGCCGCAGCCGCACCGATGACTTGCGGAAGGAACATCACAGCTGCCTCGGTTGCGCTCATTCCCGCCTCACCGAGCATGGATATCTGGTGGAAGTTCAAAGCCGTGGACATGAACCCTGTGGTCGACCCATACGCCGCAACGATCCAGAACCGGGATGTCTTGAGCGCCTCCGTTCGCGTCACGGCGAGAGGCGGAGCGGGTTTGTGGCCGCGCGTTGTCGTGATGGGCGTGCCGTCAACCACTTGCCCGACATCCGACGGCTTGTCGACCAGGCCACGTCGAGCAATCGGGATCACGATGATCCACACGAAAACCGCCGAGAGAATCCACGCTGTTCGCCAGCTGTAGAGCTCGATGGCAAGATTCAAGAGCACCGGGATGAGGCTCATGAGAACCCTCGTCGAGGTCGCAAGGATGCCGAGGGCCATCCCTCGCCTGCGGTCGAACCAGTGCGTCACGGCAAGCGTGCTTGCCAGGTTCAACGCTCCCTGCCCCAGGAGGCGAATCGCAAAGAAGCCGACCGTGAGGGCCACGATCCCGTTGACACCGGCCATACCGACCAAAGCAATCCCAAATGCCACCCCGATCAGTGTCATGGCACGCCTGACCCCGATCCGGTCGATGCGACTCCCGATCGAGGGCAGCACCAGTGCCGCCGCAAGGGTGCCGACGAGGTAGGTCGTCGACACCTGTGAGCGGCTGATCCCGAGATCCTCGATGAAGTGGTCGATGAATACACTCACGCCGACGGTCTGGCCCGGACCGGTCATTGCCCCCGTGATGGCGGCAAGCGCAACCATGCGCCAGCCGAGGAAGCCACCGCGTCGGGTGGCCGTCTGTTGGTCCATCGGGACTCCGTCATTGAAGGTTCGGGTAGGGATGTCTGACGACCGACACACCTGCGCACGACAGGGTGCGTCGACCCTTCCGACCCCGCACAGCCACTGCTCAGGCAAGTCCCTGTGGCTGGATCAAGAACGCCTACCGCAGCCGATTGTAGGGAGCGGGCCCGACGACAAATCGCCGGCTCGCTCGTCGATCGCACGCCCCGGCCAAACGGTCTCGGACCAGAAGTTGCTGAAGGCGATCGATCGCTCGTCGGAGCACGACCCAACCAGTCGGGCTGCGATCGGGCCTAGGGCCTGCCCTCCCACCACGACAGCACCCGCATTCCCGACAACGTGAGCCACTTCGAGGGTTCCCCCGCTCGGGCATCCACCTCGAACCAGACCCGGCCCGGATGACGGCGGGCCTGGAGCCATGTGCCGTCGGGCTGGCGCTGCTCGCGTACTCGGTCGATTGCCGATGAGATCCGTGGGTCCGGGGCGGTGCCTTCGAGGAGCGAAACGTCGCGGAAGTAGTCGGCCGCACGCAACACGCTGTAGTACCAGCGAAACGGGTACGCGAAGCGAAGCAGTACCGGGTCGATGAGTTCGCCCGTACTCTTCCGTTTGTACAGCTCGCGCTCGAGCAGGTACTCCTCGGCAGGACGTCGCACATCCTGTGTCGACACACCGGTCGCGCGCTGGTAATACAACAGTCCCTCGAGTGCATTCAGCGTCGAGTCGAACGAGGACCGGACAGACCCGTTCTCCCATTCACAATTCCATCCGCCGTCTGACATCTGGTGGGATGCGAACCAATCGAGCAATCCCGAGACTTCGGCTCCGAGCCACGCACCGTTGGCCAGTGTGTAGCCGTTGATGCAACAGTCGACCTCACCACCCCAGTAAGGGAGATTGTCGTACTCCCAGCGACTGTTCGCCGCG
This sequence comes from uncultured Acidimicrobiia bacterium, assembly GCA_965368815.1. Lineage (GTDB taxonomy): Bacteria > Actinomycetota > Acidimicrobiia > Spongiisociales > UBA5794 > UBA5794. The sequence continues at coordinate 10,361 of CBDUOH010000038.1, read as the reverse complement.
AGGAGCTCTGCGGTGCCGGCGAGTACCGCAGCATCGAGACCCCACGATCGCAACGCGTTGAGTGACCAGGTCGTTGCGACCCACGGCTGACCTCCGCCATCGGCAGGATCCGGTGTGTCGAAGTCGAAATCCCCGGGAAAGTAGGCACCACCTGCCCACTGACCATCGGCTCCCTGACGGGCAAGCAACTTTGCCCCAAACCCCTCAGTCGCAACGCGACGACGCGTCGAATCCCAAACCGCTTGCGGTTCATCGAGGAGGTCTCGCTCGACCTGCCACGCCAACGCGGGGTCCGAATCCAACAACCAGCTGATGACAGAATCCGTCATGCGGCAACGCTAATCGATACGAACGGAGCGCGGCGTTCAGTCGAGTTCGACGGTCATGAGTTCCTGACCCCACACGACTTTTCCGTCGAAGTGTTGGTGGATGTCCCTGAGCGCACGCTCCATCTCGCCCACCGCGTCGAGCATGTGGACCTGGTGGACGAGGATCAACCTCTCGACCCCAGCGGCCTGGGCCATCTTTGCGACGTCGACGCTGCCGCATTGGTACGACGCCTCAGGAGTCCCTTCGATGTCGCTCTGTACGTAGGTGCAGATGCTCACCATGGTGTCCGCTCCGGTTGCGAGCTCCACCACGCTCTCGCTCGGCCCGGTATCCCCCGTGACGATGATCGACCCCTCGTCAGAATCAAGACGGTAGGCAAGGGATTCCAGCCACGGCTGTACATGGTGCGCCGCGGCGGTCGTGACCGTCCAGTTCTCAGCGCGCAACACATCGCCTGCGACCATGTCGGCGACATCGATCGAAGGGGGTGTCCTCGGCAGCGTGCCACCACGTTTCTTGTGAGCGTTGAGACTCAGGGGATGGTTGATCCGAGCAATCCAGTCCGGTGCGAATGCGCCAACCTCTTCATCCATGAGCCGACGGGTGAACTCCTCGGTGTAGTCCGGGCCATGGACACGCAGCGGCTCGATGTCGTCGACGCTCTGGTCCCAACGCGAAAGCAGGAAGCACGGATAGTCGGCATTGTGGTCGAAATGGTGGTGGGTGAAGAAGAGTTCATCGACCGCCCCGGCGGTCATACCCATGTTCGCCAGCTTGGTGGTCGTCGACGGGCCGCAGTCGAACATGATCTGCTTGTCCGCGACCTCGAGGACATAGGACGATCCATGCCTGGTCGAAGCGGGTGTTGGTGTTCCGGATCCAAGAATGTGAAGACGCATGGGCAGAGCTCCTTTGCGAGCACCCTAGTTCCCTGTCGGCGCCCTGCGATCCGACAACCCGAACGACCTCAAGTCCTCATCCCGACCGATCTGCCCGGCCTCGGTGTGCGCCAGCGAGCCGGCCGAGGTGAAGGGTCTCCCACACGGCGAGCGCCGTTGCGCCCGCCGCAAGCGCCCACAGTGTCGTCGCCGCTTGCAGTTCCGGGAGCACCGGCGTCGCGGCCAGAACAACAACAACGAACGCAACACGTGGCCCCACGGCCGCGCGCAATCCGGCACGGGCCGCCGCCGCTGTCAGCCCACCGACGAAGAGCAACACGCCAACGGTGAGGGCCAACGCGGCGGGACCCTCAAGGGGGTCGCTCGGATGCGCTATTGCGGCTTCGAAACCGACCGCGATGCCGATGATCCCGGCAACAACGACCGCGTGCCACAGTGAGAACACGTCTCGCGCGAACGCAGCACGCGTCTCGTCCGTCTGGACGGCGAGTCGGTGTTCGAACCCGCCGTGCAAGACACCGAAGTAGGTCCACCACAGCGCGCACGCTGACACGACCGCGCCGGACGTGGCGATGGCAAAGGTGATATCGCGTGTCAACCCGCGCGTCGCAACACCCGACGCGATCAGCGATTCCCCGAGGGCGATGATGACGATGAGACCGTGGCGTTCGGCAAAGTGTCCAGCCGCGAGCTCCCAACGTCCGCGACCGGCAAAAGCAACGGCGATGAGATCGGTGATCGCCGCTCCGACCCAGAGCCAAAGTCTGGCGTCACCCTCCACGAAACCGCCAATGAGCACCATCGCGATCCCAACGAGTGACGGAAGGATGAACACGATGAGAGCCAGATCGTCCGAGTCCTCATCGCGCACCACCCACGTCTGCACGGCGATACCCAGGACACGAGCGAGCGTGTAGCTGACTGCGAACCACGCGCCTGCCGATCCATACGCATCGGGGATCGCCTGCGCGAGGAAGAACGCTATCGCCGTGGCGACAAGGGTCGGGACCCGTATCCACACATGCTCGGTGTCAGCCAGATTGAGCGTCCAGGTGAACTGCGTCCATGCCCACCAGACCAGCCAGAACAAGACCGCTGCGCGGCCGACACCTGCCCATGTCAGGTCGTGGAGAACGAATGCGGTCAGCTGGGTGACCGCGTAGACGAAGACCAAGTCGAAGAACAGCTCGACAAATGTCGCCCCTTGCTCCCGATCGACTCTGACCTGTGGCATCGATACTCCTTCGGTTGACCAATCCGACGTGCATGTCGCGATGGACCGAGTCCCGCACCGGATCACCCTAGTTCCGTCGGACGAACCGAATGTGCGACACTGCGCACATGAGGATTACGGATCGCTCCTGCGCAGCCCGAGGTGGGACTCGGCGATGGTGTGGACCGACGGGCCGATGCCTCGACGCCCCTGGGCGATGACATGAGCCTCCGTCGGATAGCAGCGCTCATCGGCGTGGGTGTGCTCGGGCTCGCCACCTTCCTGTTCGTGATCTGGTCGATTGCCATCGGCCCGGTCGCCGTCTGGAGGATCCTCACCCACGGGACCACAACGGTTTGGGACCACCTGGAATACCCCGGTCGCTCGTTCGCAGCCAGCGATGACCCCCGACCATGGGCACAGTCGCCCAGTCAGCCGAATCTGCTGCCGATCACGATCGATGGCGTAGCGATGCAGCCTGAGCAACTGTTCTCGGAAACCCAAACCCTTGCGTTCGTCGTGATCCACGACGGCGCACTTGCCTACGAGTGGAACCGACCCGGACATGGCCCAGACGAACCATCCATGCTGTTCTCGGTCACGAAGTCTGTTCTGTCCCTGTTGGTCGGCACGGCGATTGACGATGGGATCATCACATCTGTGACAGATCCCGTCACCGACTACGTTCCCGAACTGGCAGATGCAGGTTTTGGGGAGCTGACCATCGAGGATCTGCTCCGCATGGATTCGGGGCTCGCCTACGTTGAGGACGACAACCCGTTCGGCATCCACGTCGAGTTCAACTACACCGCTGAGCTCGAACACGACATACTCGCTCTCCGCTTGCTCGACACGCCCGACGAGGTGTTCCGGTACAAGTCGGGGGACAACGCGCTTGTCGGGTTGGTTCTCGACCGTGCGCTGGGCGACGAGAGCATCACCGACTATTTCCACCGGCGGTTGTGGGCACCGCTCGGCGCCGAGGTGGGCGGCATCTGGAGCACCGATCACGAGAACGGACTCGAACGCACCTGGTGTTGCCTTGCGGTCACATCACGTGATCTCGCGCGGCTCGGTCAGCTCGTCCTCCAAGAAGGCAGATGGCAAGGACGAGAATTGTTGGATCCCGATTGGCTCGACGCGTCATTCCAACCCGCATACCAAACGGATCGCTGGCCCGACGAATACGCCGATTCGCCGCTCAAGTCCTACGGCTATCAGTGGTGGCTCACCGGTTCAAGCGGGTATCTGGCCCTCGGCAAGAACGGGCAGTACCTCTACATCGACCCGGTGCACGAGGTTGTCATCGTTCGGCTCGGCGAGTCCCAAGGCGACGTCTCATGGCTCGCAGTGTTCGAACAGGTCGCACCGCTGATGGGTCGGGGGCACCCCTAGTCGTCGGACTCCCATTCGGCTTCTGCCTCCCGCTCCATCACTTCGAGCCGCTCGTAGTAATCGGGGAACTCACGGAGATGTGCAAGAGCAATCTTGGCCGTGATGACAGGATCGTCACCCGTCACATCGAGGTCGGGAAAGCGTGTGCCGTGCTCGGTCTCGACATTCATGCCCTGGGCAACGTCCTCGATGGTGTAACGCTCGCTCGAAATGTCGATCCCGGCCTCTTCGAGAGCCTTCGTTGCGTCATTGGTGGTGAACACGCATGACCTCCTTCGTCCTCCTTCCAAGCGTACCCCGATACCCACGAACCGCTCCGTGTACGTTCCTGTCGAGCGAGGTTGAACCGCACGAGAACGGTGTCTGAGGTCACCGGCGGGTTGCGCGCACCACCACATCGCTCAATGCGGCTTCCCGACCGCCGCCTCTCGTGACGATGCGCGTCGTTTCCTTCGCCGTCACGATGTCCCAATCAACGGTCCCGAGCGTCGCGGTGATACCCGCGGCGTCGGCTATCGCCTCCATGGGCGGTTCGCCACGGTCGCCCGGATGCGCGTTCGCGTGTCCGTGCCCAGCCGGGTCGGGCGCCTGTGCGTGTGCGATGATGAGCAGTGTTCCCCCAGGGGAGACCCAGTGTGAGATTCTCCGGTAGAAGTCGAGCTGCGATGTCGCCGGATGCACGTATTGTGTCGTGACGAGGTCGAACATCTTCTTCGGTTCCCAAGCACTGAGATCCGCTTCGATCCACTCGACGTGGTCGGAAGGCAATCCGAACCGACGCAGTCGCTCGGCACCTCGTGACAGCGCTTCAGCCGAAATGTCGACAGCGGTGACGTGCCAACCCTCGGTCGCAAGCCAGATCGACTCGGACCCTTCGCCACAACCGGCGTCAAGTGCGGTACCCCGCTTCAACGAACGCGTCTCTCGAGCGAGATGCGGATTCGGGAAGGTCCCTTCGTCCGACCCGTGGGCGTTGGCCTGTTGCCAGTGAGCGTCCCAGTACGCCTTGTCGAACTCGCGAGCCATGTTCCTCGTACCTCCGATGCACACCGCCACGATACCGGGCAAACCGGCTGCGCTGCCGCCGGCACCGCGCTCCCCCGCCGGAGACGGTCGCCGCGGATCGCGCTTTTTTCTTCGCAAAGGTCCCCAAGAATCGCCGTTCGATGATGTACCTTTGAGCAAAGCGGGATGGGCTCCGCTCGGCATCGATCCGAGATCCGACGGGTGGGCTCCTCAGGTGATCGGACAAGGAACGGCCGCACGGCGCGGCCGCTTGGAAGGACATCATCGTGAAGCGCATCCTCGCCCTCATCGCAGCACTGGCCGCGCTGTTGGTCACCGGCATCCCAGTCGCCGCAGCGGCCGTCATCGAGATTCCGATCAACACGGTTGTCAGAGCCGACGTAGGGTCGACGACCGTCCTCGCCACCCGCGACACACCTTCAGATCTGGTCGGCGAGAACTGCCTTGTGGTCGCTCAGGCGAAGAACCAGTCGTCGGTGCACCCCGGCAACGATCTCATCGTCGCATCCGGTGGCGACTCGATCACCCTTGCAGACGTCGAACGCGCCGGTGGAGTCCTGACCGAAGCCAGCGACTATCTCACCCTGGGCGCGACCATCACCGTATCCCTGCGAATGGGAAGGGACGGCGTCTTCAGCGGCGGGTTGACCATCAGCGCCGAGTGCCCGCCACCCACGACAACGACGACAGCGGGACCGACAACCACAACCACGGTGGCAACCTCGACCACAGTGTCCGCGACACCACCGGTGATTGTGATCGACAAGAGCGCCGATGCCGAATTCTACGAGCAGGACGGCATCGGATACTTCACGATCACCGTCACGAATCCGGGCCCTGTTGACCTGATCGACGTTCACGTGACCGACGACGTTGCCCTGGGCATCGATCCCGGTTCGGATTGCCCCAATCCGGATGTGCCGGATCTTGCCGTTGGCGAGTCCTACTCGTACCAATGCGCGGTCTCGAACCTCAATGGCGTATCTCCATTCACCAACGAGGCGACAGCGACCGGCACCGCACCCGACGGCACCAAGGCCACCGACACCGACGACGCCACGGTGTTCCCACCGGTGTTGGCGACCACGCTCACTGCGCCGCAACCCACGACACCGGCCGGTTCGGTGCCGCCAACATTGCCGAACACAGGTGTTCCGTTCGAGCAGGTACGTGGGTTGAGCATCGTGGCATTCCTACTGGTACTCGCTGGCGCGGCGCTCCTCGGGATCGCGGCGCTCATCGGACGCCAACGGCAGCTGCAGGTTGTTCGACACCACGAGGTGTGGCTCGACGTTCAACCCAAACCGCGCACACGCGTCGTGTACATACCGATACGTCGCAAGCAATGATCGACGCACCGGTCCGTTAGCAGCGAACTCGTTCGTTCCCGGGGTCGAACAGAGGCCGCGTCGATATCGAGATAGGGGTTCTCTCGGCAGCGACCTCTGCCTCGAAGGTCCCCGAACCGATCCATCCATCGTCGATGCGTTCGTCGGATTGGAGCCAGCCGAGGCCAACAGCTCGACCAAGGGAGTGACCGTAGGACACACTCGCAAGACGGCCGACCAACTGCCCGTTCCGATAGACCGGTTCGTCGTGGTAGGCGATGACTTCGGGATCATCAAAGGCAACCTGCACGAGACGTCGGTTGAGTCCTCTCCTGCCACGTGCCGCCTCGATTCCGATGAATCCGCCGGGCTTGTCCCAAGCCACCGAGAACGCAAGACCTGCCTCGTGTGGACTGTCAAGCGGACCGATGTCGTGGCCCCAGCTGCGATAGCCCTTTTCGAGACGCATCGAGTCGAGCGCGTGGTATCCGGCGTGGACCAAATCGTGGGCGGCGCCGGCATCGACGAGGAGTTCGTGGATGTGGACCGCAGATTCGACAGGGATCAGTAGCTCCCAACCGAGCTCACCGACATATGTGATACGAGTGGCCCGCACGAACGTATGACCAAGGTCGATCATGCGCGATGCGCGGAACGGGAAGGCGTCGTTGCTGAGATCCACATCGGTGAGCGACTGGAGCAGATCACGAGACCGGGGACCCATGACGGCCAGCATCGCGTACGTCCCACTGACGTCGGTGGCCGTCGCGAACCGGTCCCCGATTCGACTGCGCACGCGATCCTGATCGCGGACCACGGCCGCGGTGGCCGTAAGCACCAGAAACTCGTCCTCGGCGACACGGGTGACGGTCACGTCTGCCTCGATCCCACCCGTGTCGTTGAGCCACTGCGTGTACACGACTGAACCGTGGTCGATGTCGATGTCGGAGACCGACAACTCCTGCAACACCGCAAGTGCATCACGACCCTGGACGAGAATCTTGCCGAACGAGCTGAGGTCGAACAGCCCAACCGAACGACGGACTCCGAGGTGTTCAGCCTCCCACGCCCCGAACCAATCGGGGCGTCCGAACGAGTACGTGTAGGCGGGCCGGATGTCGTTTCTTGCATACCAGTTGGCTCGTTCCCAACCCGCCACCTCACCGAACACCGCACCAACGGACGCCAACCGGTCGTGGAGCGGCGACCTGCGGATGCCACGAGCGGTTCGACGCTGCTCGAACGGCCAGTGGACGCCGTAGGCCGTATCGAGCGTCTCGAGGACGCGCTCCTCGAGGTACCTGCGGTTCACTTGGTGCGACGACGATCGGCGCGGATCCACCTCAGGTAGATCGACGGGCGAAACACCGTCGATGATCCACTCGGCCAACACTTCCCCGACACCGGGACCTGACAGGAACCCGATCGAGTTGAATCCACAGGCAGCGAAGTAGTTGTCGAGCCCGGGCACCTGACCGAGGTGGAAATGCCCGTCCGGTGTGAAGCTTTCGGGGCCTGTGAAACCCAGCCGGATTCCTGCGTCGGCAAGCAGGGGCAAACGCCGAATCATCCGCTCGTAGAACGGGCCGAGATGATCCCAGTCCTCGCTCAGCGTCGGGAACTCGACGTCCATCGGCACACCGCGGGGGTGCCACGTGGTCGAGCCCGGCTCGAAGAACCCCACCATGAGACCGGAACCCTCGTTCTTGACGTAGGAGAAATCGTCGGAACTCTTCACGGTCGGCAGGTGGGGATCGAGCCCCGGGATGTCATCAGTGACGACATAGCTGTGCGCCAGAGCCTGCAGCGGGAGCTGGACATCATGTTGGCGGGCGAACTGGCGGCCCCACATCCCCGTGCAGTTCACGACGTACTCGGATTCGATGTCCCCGACGTCCGTGCGAACACCAGTGACCCGGCGTCCGTGATGGAGCACTTCGGTCACCGGCTGGTTCTCGATGATGCGGACCCCCGCTTTGCGGGCTGCGTGGGCGAGCGCCATGGTCGTATCGGTCGCCGACCCCCTCCCGTCCTCCGGGTAGTAGAGCCCACCGACGAGTCCGACCGGGTCGAGAAGGGGAAACAGTTCCACGATCCGCTCGACACCGATCACGTCGACGTACTGCCCTGAACCGCGGCCCACCGACGCTTGCCGTTTGAGCTCTTCCCAGCGCGCGTCGGTTGTGGCCAGATGAATCGTGCCGGTCGTCCGATAGCCGGGACTGAGCCCGGCACCAGCGTCATGGCGGCGTTCCAGCTCCTTGAATGTCGCGATACTTCGGCGGACGATCTCCCGGGTGCCTGCCGTGGGACGGGCTTGGGTCACGAGCCCGGCTGCATGCCAGGTGGTTCCGCTTGTCAGGACGCGACGCTCCAAGAGGACGACATCGCTCCAGCCGCGCTCGGCGAGGTGGAATGCCACCGAGCACCCGACGATGCCGCCACCCACGACCACAACCCGGGCGCGATCGGGATGCTGGTCTGCCATCAGCCGCCGGACCACCCGAGCGGCGCTGTCATGTCGTGACCGAGGAAGACGGATGTGACCCCAGCCATGACACGCGGCACCTCACACCTCATCAGATCGATATCGTCGTCAACTCATCCGCGAAGATCACTTCGCCGTCGAAGACCGACTGCGCGTCGGCGACGGCGGCATCGCGAGCACTGCCTGTCGAGATCTGGGGTTCGACGTGGCTCAGCACCAGGCGCTTCACACCAGCGCGTTGGGCCATCGTGCCAGCGTCCCGGGTGCCCGACTGGCCCGACTTGAGCGGGGTCTTGTCCAGCTCGTCCTGGAGGTCCCAACACATGCAGATCATGACGTCGGCGTCCTTGGCGAGATTCTCGACGGAGTCGCAGGGCTGCGTGTCCCCGGTGAACACGACGCTTCCGTCCTCGGTATCAAGCCTGTATGCCAGAGAATCCAGGAACGGCTGGAAGTGTTCGGCAACAGCGGTAGTCAGCTTCCAGCCGGCCCCTTCGATCACCGTTCCGGGCTCGATGTCGGTCGGACGCACATCGGGTCCACGCCGGGGCAACACGCCGCCGTTGTTCTCGTACAGAGCAAGGCTTGCCGGATGTTGCGTCCGGGACGTCCAGTCGGGCGCCCATGCTCCGTATTCAGGGTTGAGGATCCGGTCCGTCAGGGTTTCGGTGTGACTTGGTCCGAACACCTTGAGCGGGTTCAGGTCTCCCCAGTCGTGGTGACCCCACCTGTTCAGGACGAAACACGGGTAATCGACGTCGTGGTCGTAGTGGTGGTGGGTGAACACGAGCGTGTCGATCTCAGCGGGGCTCAACCCTGCCTTGATGAGTTTCCATGTCGTCGCGGGGCCGCAGTCGACAAGGATCTTGTCGCCGCCGACGTCAGCAACGTATGCCGAGCCGAATCGTTCAGGGGTCGGGTTCGGGGTGCCTGCCCCGATAATGTGGATGTCTGTCATCGCGTAGGACCGTAATAGGAACCGCCCCAGACGGCGAATCCGTGGTGCCGCTTCCCATCGATCAGGTGGATTCGGTTCCACACAAGACCACTGGTTCCGGTGCCGATGGCGTCGCTGGTCGTGCCGGCTGCCCCTACGGTGCCGGTACGAACATCAGGCAGTCGCCGGAAATCCGACACCACTCCCCGCCGAACATCGGATCGAGCTGTGCAAGGACCGGCATGTCCGCGCGCCCGAAGATGTGCAGAAGCACATCTCCAGGAGTCGTGGGACACGCTGCATGGACCAATACCGCGTCATCGATCGTGAGACCGACCTCGGCGGGTACGTCCCACACGAACGTCTCCGACAACCCGCACGACTCGGTGACGGATTCGCCTTCCCGAGGCATTTCCACCCGTTCACCCGAATCGAGTATGAACTCGATCGCTGTCTCGGACACTTCTATCGACGCAATCGGGTTCTCGTCAAGCGCGGGATTGTTGGCATCCTCGTACCGACCAACGGGATCAACGCCTGATGAAAGGAGGAGACACCATTCATCCGCTCCGCAGGTAACAACAGGACCACGTTCGTCGGAATCCCATGTCTTGACTGTGATGACCGGGCTCCCATCGAAGCTGCCGGGCCACACAACGGGTTGTTCGATGGTGAGTCCGGGCAGAACCAGCGGCTCCTCACCGAGCACCAGGACCTCTTTGGCGCCCTTGAATGGTCCGGAGCC
>CBDUOH010000037.1:0-20664 GCA_965368815.1 uncultured Acidimicrobiia bacterium | reverse complement strand
CTTGTTTTCGTGGTACTCCAGCCCACGGAATGAGCGATGGGTTGGTTCTGTGGGCCTGAGTACCGTGTTTTCGTGGTCGTACAACCCAGGGTACGCGCAGGGGAGCATGCAAGACGGCGGTACGCGGGTGGGTGATTGTGTGGGCGCGCGATGGTCGTAGGCTGGCTGGGTGCACCTCCCATCACGAGTTCTCTATGGCGGTCGTAAGGGAACGCCACGAGCGCTGTTGGCAACCACCGCAGCCGTGACGGTCATGTTCGCCGCCACCCCGTTCCTCCTTGCACCGGTCGCGGCGCGATACGGCGTTTCGGAGGGGTCGGTCGGGCTCATCTCCGTGGCCCAGGTGGGGGCGTTCGCCGCTGCAAACTTCGCTTTCCCACGACTCTTGCGGCCCAATGGCCACTTGCTACGGATCGCGGCGCTGTTGCTGTTCGTCATCAACGGTGTGAGCATCCTGCCGTCGTCGTTTCCGATCCTGGTTTCTTTGCGCGCACTGGCTGGCCTCGCAGCCGGAACGCTGACCTGGTTGGCATGGGCGAATGCGATGCATCGACGGGGTGCCATGCCTGCGATCGCGGCAACCGGAACGATCACCGCTTTCATCGCAGCACCGATTCTGTCCTTGCTGGCGGAGCAGGGCGATCGGTACGTGTATGCAGCTCTCGCGATCGTGACCGTGCCAGCTTTCGTCCTTGTTGCCCCGGTCGCTGGGAGAAGGCGAGCACGAGGCGTCATTTCTGCATCGCGATCGAACAGGGTCCTGCTCGCCGCACTGTTCGCACTCACGTTCTTCGGAACCGCGCTCTTCATCAACCTCACCATCGTCGCCCGTGACGTCCACAACCTTTCGGCATTTGCTGCTTCGATCGCGTTCAGCCTCAATGCGCTCGGTGGACTCGTGGGTGCGAGGCTGTCCACCAGGCACCGCATCCCCGGTTGGTTCATGGCTTCGATCGGGTTCGGTGCCCTCATGACCATGTTCGGACCACCGATACTGTTCTACGTCGGCATGTTCTGGTGGGGATGCGCGTTCTGGCTGGCGGTCCCCGGTGTGCTCCAGATGTTGGTGGACCGTTCATTGGAACCGAGTGAACGTGCGGGTGATGGCCAAGGGATCATGGCGCTCGGCCGGGCGGTCGGGCCGATCCTGGGCGGGTTCTTCGTCAACGGTGGTTCCCTCGGTGCGTTGGCTGTCGTGGCTGCCGCCGGCATCGGAGCAGCGGGCGCAACCGTGATCGGCGTCAAGGAAGGTCGCGATCGGCTACCGGCAACGGACGCCGGATCCATCGACCAACGCGGACCCTGACTGCGGGGTTTGTGGCGAGTCGATCGGATTCGAGACTTCAGAAAAGGAGCAACCAATGTCGTCAGCGAAACAGCGACGGGTCAACAACCCGTTTGGGCCCGACGCAGGCAAACACATCGTGATTCAGAAGCCAGACCTCGCTCCAGTCGAGGGCCTTGGGCCGGTCACCGCATACGTGTGCCGACGAACGGACATGCCGATCGTGATCGACGGGAAGCTTGACGAGGACGTGTGGAACCGCGCCGCCTGGTCCGAGCCGTTCGGCGACATCGCCGGGGGGCCCGCCACGCTGCACACGAGTATCGCCCTGCTGTGGGACGATCAGTATCTCTACGCGGGATACAAGGTTCAGGACCCCGATGTGCGGGGAACCATGGGTGGCTACCACGATCACGTGTACGTCCAGGATGACGACGTTGAGCTCTTCTTTGCGGGTGATCGTTACTACTACGAGATCGGGCTCAATCCCATCAACAACCGGTATCAGCTCAAGTGGGCATGGGTGGAACCCCTGGTGCAGAGTCAGAGTTTCGACGAACTCGAGCACTGGCTGTCGCGCGACGACTTCATCTACTACAAACGGCGCAAGGGCGAATCCCTCGGTCGCATCGGCGACATGAACTACACACTGCCCGGGCTCACAACAGCCGTTCACATCGACGGCGTTCTCAACAATCCGAACATCCGCGACAACGGATGGACAGTCGAGATGGCCCTGCCTTGGGCCGGAATCGCCGACGCCGTCGGCGACGGGTTCGCACCTCCCGAGCCCGGCGACGTTCGCCGGATGGTCGCGTATCGAGCCCACCACGATCGGGATACCAGCGCAACAGCGGTCCACCAGGATCGGGCAAAGACGTGGGAGCAACAGACCTGGAGCGTGATGGGCAACAGCAACATCCACAACCCCGAACGCTGGACTGAAGTCACTTTCTCGTCCGACGTGGTGTAGCGAAAGGCCCGTTCAGCCTCCCCGAGAGGCCACGTCGCATGCGAGCCGCGCTCTCGGACCCCGTTCGGCGCATGGGGTGCAACCGTTCATCGGTGGTGTCTAGACCCTTCTTGGACTATGGGTAACTAGTTACCTAGTGCGCAGATCTATGACTTTCAAGGGTGAGTAGTCCCTGGTCGATTCAAAGGGTAAGTGACCACTCACAAGGACAGCGACCATGTTCATCAGCACCATCGAGCGATTCAGCCGACTCCTCATCGTCGTGGCAATGCTCGCTGCGACCTTTATCACCTCAGCCGTCACAGCACGTGTGGAGGCCGCACCGGTTGATTGCAGCCGTGGCGTCAACCTGTCCTTTGAAGATCCGGTGATTCCCTCCAATTGGACAATCGTTCCGACCCCGGGCTGGTCGACCACCGACAGCGGTGTCGAAATCTGGCGATCCGGTTTCCTCGGTGCCGTCGCTCCCCATGGCGCACAGCTCGCCGAACTCCAGGGCAACGACAATTCAGCGAACTGGCAGGACATCCCGACCCTCGGTGGCGACCAGATTGCGTGGAGCTTCCACCACCGTGGTCGCAGCGACGCCGACCGTGTGATCGTCCGACTGGGATCCACCAGCAGCCAGACCGACGAGGGCGACTTCACCACCGGTGTCGATGCGTTCGTCAAGTACGGTGACACCTACGTCGTGCCGGATGGACAGACGACGACGCGGTTCGTGCTCGATCCGGTCGATACGGGCAGCGTGGGAAACCTCGTCGATCTGGTCGCGTTCGTCCTCACCTGTGACCTCGAACTCGAATCCGCTTTCACAGGCTCGACAGACACGGACCTCTCGGGTTCGGTCACAACAGGTGACATCTTCGAGTTCACCTACACGGTGACCAACACCGGGACAGCCACGCTCACCTCCATCGGCGTCAGCGACTCGCTCGGCGAAACCGTGGTCTGTGAGGACGCCACGCTGACACCAGGCTCGAAGACGACCTGCGCGATCAGCCACGTGGTGACGCAGTTGGAGATCGACACGGGAACGGTGGCGAGCGGCGCCACCGTCTCGGGCACCGATGCCGCAGGCATCTCGGTGAAGGCTTCCGACAAGGCGTCCACCGTTGTCGAGCCGTCGCCCACCGTGTCCCTCGAGAAGCACGGCAAGGTCGACCCGACCGTGGTCGCCCCACACGACCGCCCCGACGCCGGCGATGCCGTCTGGTACAGCTTTGTGGTGACCAACACCGGCAACGTGACCCTCTCGGCGATCACCATCGACGATCCGGACCTTGACGCGGTCAAGTGCCCCGATACTCCGGTTGCTCCCGATGACCACGTCACCTGCAAGGGTGTCTACACCATCACCCAGGGTGACATCGACCTCGGAACCGTCACCAATACGGCGACGGCATCGGCGCTGCCCCCTGTCGGCGATGCAGTTGAGGACACCGACAGCTTCACCGTCGACATCGAGCAGCACACGACGCTGTGGGTCGGCAAGAAGACCGCTGCGTCGAGCTACGAGACGCTCGGTGAGCAGATCTCGTATTCGATAGCAGTCACGAACACGGGCAACGTCGAACTGGTCGACGTGACGGTGACCGATGAGAACGCAGACCCCGGGTCGATCACGTGCAGTCCGGAGACGCCGGCTTCGTTGCTTCCCGGACACACGACCACGTGCACTGCCATCCACACCGTGACCCAGGAGGATCTGGATTCGGGTTCGATCTCCAACGTGGCTTCGGCGTCGGGAACCGGCCGCCTCAACGATGTCGTCGCCTCGGATGATTCTGACAGTGTTGTCGTGAAGGCCATCCAGAACTATGACATCGACGTGACGAAGGTCGGAGAGAGCACACCTGCGGGGGATGGAACCTTCACCGCGGCCTACACACTGACCGTCACAAACCCAGGCAACGTGACCGCCCGCAACATCCAGATCAGCGATGATCTCCTGGCAGTCTTCGGAGGCGCAAGCTTCACCGTGGACAGGGTTGCCTCTACTGCATTGACCGTCAACCCCGCATATGACGGTGTCGACGACATCAATCTCCTGGTCGGCGATGACACACTCGCCCCAGGCGCTGAAGCGGTTGTCCGCCTCGATGTCACCATCGACCCGAACGGCGAGGCAGGGCCATTCACGAACCTTGCGGCCGTATCGTCCGACGGAGATCTTGAGCCGGTTCGCGGGTTCGATGTCGCCGACGTGACGTTCGACGTGAGCTTCGACCTCACGATCGACAAGCGGGTCAAGCCGTCGGTTGCCCCAGGTGACGATGTCACGTGGACGCTCGAAATAGGCAACAGCGGCCCATCGGCCGTGCTCGGACCGATCACCGTGACCGACAAACTCGACGACAGGCTCACCTATGTCAGTGGCGGCGGAGCCGGTTGGACCTGCAGCCAGGCCCACGGAACCGTCACCTGCGTGACCGACCTTCCGATCGCCTCAGGGGATTCGACCATCATCGAGATCGTCACGACCGTGGATGCGGCCCTCGGGGAGAAAGTGACGAACGCAGCGTCCGTCACCTCCGCAGACGCAGGAAACGAGAGCGATCCTTCCGACAACCTCGCAGTGGCGGCTGTCACGGTCGACTCGCTTCCGATGACCGGTATCGACACTGCGGATTTCGCAGCGATCGCATTCGCAAGCATTCTGCTCGGGCTCGTGTTGCTGATGGCGACGGGATCCCGAGGCACCCGCCGGCAGACCTGACGAACTCAGTTCAGCGTGACGGTGCGACCGTTGAGAGGCTGTGTTGGTCGGTTGTTCGGGGCGTACCGGGTTGTATATGCCCGCAGTGCGTCCCGGCCGACCGATTGGACCTCACTGACCACCGTCCACTCGACGCCTTCGAGAAACGGAGGTGTCGTCCTCGAACCGACGTAGTGATAGCGCCTCGCGTTCCTGGGGATGAGGTGCTCGATCCTCCGGAAGTCCGGCAATTCAATCGACTGGTCCTTGTCGGGTATGGGCTCGAGGAACTCGTCGATCGGATGTCGACCGGGGGCCTCGTCATATACGAGACCAAGGACGGCGAGCGTTCCGTCGGGCGCCTGATGGACGAAATGTGCCTCGAGATCGAACGCCCTTCCGTCGAACGTGTGATCCCCGGGTGCGTGGAAGTGGAGTTCCAGGAGATCGAAGAGTTTGCCCTTGAACGACATGACGCCGCCCGGGTGGGGGATCACGGTGAGGGTTCCGAGACCATCTCGGAATGTTGTCTTCGTCAGATGGTGGTAGTTGATCGACAAGCCGTCCCCGGAGATCGACGGGGTTGCGACAAGATCTATGGGCGACTGCATCTGCCCGTGTCCGGGTGACGCCGGCCCCGTTGTCGGGGTCGAAGTGTTGTCCATGGCGACGATTGTACGCACTCGGAGCACGAGTCAACAGATGAGGCGACCCGAAGGCCGCCTCAGTCGTCGAATGCGACATGTTCGTACCCAGGGTTCCAACACCATGTTTTCGGGGTACTGGAACCCTGGGTACGCGGAAATCAGCCGGCGAGGAACGCCGCGAGATCGGACTGCGTGGCGTCGGCACCTGCGATGAATGCCTCCACGTTGTCGTGCGCAACGCTGTCGTGGTACTGCACCGATGGTGACTTCATGAAGTACGACGACGGTGCGAGCAACGGTCCACCGATGCCGCGGTCGAGACCGATCTTTGCGCAACGGACGGCATCGATGATCACCCCTGCGCTGTTCGGCGAGTCCCAGACCTCGAGCTTGAGTTCCACATTGAGCGGAACATCGCCGAAGGACGTGCCTTCGAGCCTGATGTAGGCCCACTTGCGGTCGGTGAGCCATGGAACGTGGTCCGACGGTCCGATGTGGACGTTCTCCGAGTTGATCTTGTCCTCGATCTGGCTCGTGACCGATTGGGTCTTGCTGATCTTCTTGGACTGGAGGCGCTCACGCTCGAGCATGTTCATGAAGTCCATGTTCCCACCGAAGTTCAGCTGGTAGGTGTTGTCGATGTGGACACCACGGTCCTCGAACAGGCGGGCGAGCTGCCGATGAACGATCGTTGCTCCGACCTGGGACTTGATGTCGTCACCGATGATCGGGAGACCGGCATCGACGAACTTCTGTGCCCACTCGGGGTCCGATGCGATGAACACCGGGATCGCGTTGACGAAGGCGACGCCTGCATCGAGGGCGGCCTGTGCGTAGAACTTGGTCGCTTCCTCGGACCCGACCGGGAGGTACGAGACGAGCACGTCGGCCTGTGCGGCCTTGAGCGCAGCGACCACATCGACCGGCTCAGCCGGCGATTCCTCGACCTGACCCACGTAGTACTTGCCGAGTCCATCAAAGGTCGGTCCACGGAGGACTTCGATGCCCATGTGGGAGATGTCTGCGAACTCGATCGTGTTGTTCTGGCCACCCCACATCGCTTTGGATATGTCCTGGCCGACCTTGGAGGCGTCGACGTCGAACGCAGCGACGAACTCGATGTCGCCGATGTGATAGTCGCCGAGCTGCACGTGCATGAGCCCGGGGACCTTGAGGTCGGCGTCTGCATCCTTGTAGAACTCAACACCTTGGATGAGGGAGTTCGCGCAGTTTCCGAGCCCTGCGATGGCTACTCGTACCTTGGACATGTGTCTTCCTCCGTTGGTTCTTCGGCTAGATGGTCAAACCGAGCCTGCGCTCGGTTGCGATGAGGCCATCAAGCCAGGCGACATCGGTTTCGATGGACTCCATCGCATGCTCCATGAGAGCAAGGCGATAGCGATCCGGGTTCTGTGCGGTTCGTGCTTCGATGAAGATCTCTCGGGCAGCCTTGAGCTGGGTCGAAAGCTCGGTGCGACGCTGTTCGAGCACCCGCTCGCGGTGATCGCGCGGGAGGCGGCTCAAGAATGCGAGCCTGATCTGGAACGAGCGGTCGGTTTCGGATGCCTCCGGATCGGCCGTCAACAACTGTTCGAATATCTCGCGACCGTCCGGGGTGATGGCGTAGGCCTTCCGTCGGCCGGTCCCGTCGGTCGCAACGATGGCGTTGCGTTTCTCGAGTCGGCGCAGCGCCGGGTACAGCGAACCGAACGAGACGGTCCAGAAACCAAGTTGCGCGAGGGCGCGCTTGATCTCGTACCCGTGACGCGGGCGTTCAAGCAACAATCCGAGGAGGGCAAAGTCGAGCATGCTCCCGGCAGTCTATATCGAACCGATACACTTGTCTATATCGAATCGATATACGGTGAGCGTGCCCTTCTCGATCTACACGATTCGTCGGTCTGAGGCCCATCTCGCCAGTTCATGCCTGTTGGAGAGCTGAAGCTTCCGTAGTACCGAGCTGACGTGGGTTTCGACGGTCTTGACCGAGATGCTGAGCCGGGTTGCGATCTGCTTGTAGGCGTAGCCCCGTGCGATCTGGCGGAGGACTTCCTGCTCCCGGGGTGTGAGCGAGTCGAGTTCGGGATCCTCTTCGACCGGTACAGCCCGTGCGAACGCGTCAAGCACGAACCCGGCAAGCGACGGTGAGAACACAGCATCTCCTGCCGCTATCCGCTCAATGGCATCGGCCAGTTCGTCGGGTCCGATCGATTTCGTCACATACCCTCGGGCACCGGCTCTGATCATCGCAATCACATCTTCGGGTGCGTCAGACACCGACAGGGCGAGGAAGTGGATGTCGGGATTCGTTGCGTGGACGTTTGCAACGACCGCGATGCCCCCGCCACCGGGCATGTGGACGTCGACGAGCACAACATCAGGTCGCAGTTGTCGGATTTGATCCACGGCCTCGTCGACGTCGGACGACGAGCCGGCGATCTCGAACACGTCCTCAAGCTCGGATCGGACACCGGTGAGGAACAGACGGTGGTCGTCGACCAGGAACACCGATGTCATGACGATCCCCCTGACATCGTGAGGTGGACCTCCGTGCCGGCGTCGATCTCTGAATCGATCATCACTTTGCCCCCATGTCGTTTCATCCGCCGCTCAATGGATTCTGCAATTCCCCTGCGATCTGCACCCACGTCGGTCGGATCGAACCCATGGCCCTGATCGGTCACGAACACGTCGACGCTGCCTCCGACCGCTTCAGCGAACACGGACACTTTCGGAGCTCCGGAATGTTTCGCAGCGTTCATCATCGCCTCTGTGGCCGCCGACACCAGGGCATGCTGGCGCTCCGCCGGCAAGGTCGACTCCCCGACGACGACAACGCTGACCGGGACGTCGTGGGCCTCCTCGACTTTCGATGCGGCTGCCGATAGGGCGCCGACAAGTGTTTCGGCGTCACCTGCAGCCTCGTCGAACAGCCAGGACCGCAGCTCTCGTTCCTGGGAACGGGCAAGCGTCACCATCTTCTTCGGATCGTCCGTCCGTTGGATGAGGGCAAGGGTCTGAAGGACGGAGTCATGGAGGTGCGCGGCCATCTCTGCCTTCTCCTCCGACCGGATTCGCTGTCGACGCTCGGTACGCAGCTCCTCGATGAGCGACCACAACCATGGTCCAGCGACGATGAAGAATCCCCCGAGAGCGGCAACCACCGCGACGGCGAGTACGCCGACGCCTCGGAGTGAATCGAGCGACGAGAGCGAGACCGAGATTCCGGCCACCATCATCACGATGCCGCCGACAACGAGCCACCACGATCGCTTCGTACCGTCGGCACCCGCGATTCCGGCCAGTGACTTCTCGTAGTTGACACCAGAGGTCTCGATGGCGATGGCAAGACCGACGATCACCAGCGTCGCGGGCCATACGAAGTCGCCGAACCACAGACCGACCTGATCGAGAAGCATCATGGCTGCGACGAACATCAGGGCGAGCCCGATCATTCGCCTGACGGTGATGAGGGGTGTCTGGTCGCTGTGTGCATCTGCGGATGGCGCGAGCAATGCAGCCAGGAGATACGCTACGACGCCGACGCCTCCGGCGAATGAGAGGCATACGAATGCAGCCCGTACGTATATGGCTGGGACGCCGAGTGACGCACCGATCCCACCCCCGACGCCGGTGATGACACGGTCCGACAGGCTCTTCTCGAACGGCCATGTGAACCGGCCGGTGTCGGTTGTCGTTGCCAAAGGTTCCTCGTCGGTCGTGCTGTCGAATGGTGTCACACCACGAACTCTGCGACAACCCGGGGCAACCCTGAGCAGACCCTGAGACCTCAGGAATGTCGGGGTTGGTACCCGATACCCTGATCCGAGGTCGTGATGAATGATGACGACATGACAGACACACAACACACACAACCAGCTCCTCCGCGGCGGACATTGCGCCGCTCGCAGCAGGACAACATCCTCGCTGGCGTTGCCGCCGGCCTGGGTGAGCACTTTGCGATCAACGCGTGGTGGTTCCGGTGGGCGTTCGTGATCCTCGCCTTCGTCGGCGGGATCGGCGTCCTGCTCTATGCCCTTGC
This sequence comes from uncultured Acidimicrobiia bacterium, assembly GCA_965368815.1. Lineage (GTDB taxonomy): Bacteria > Actinomycetota > Acidimicrobiia > Spongiisociales > UBA5794 > UBA5794. The sequence goes on along the minus strand of CBDUOH010000037.1, from coordinate 11,019 downwards.
GTGGATCCTCATCCCGAATGAGGGTGAGGAAATCACTCCCGCCGTTCGATGGCTCGAATCCGTCGACCTCACCGACGCCGGCACGATCCTTGGCGTCGTCCTGATCGGAGCGGCTGCCATCGTCGTCGCCACCTGGGTGATCGACATCCCGAGTTCGTTGGTCTTTGCCGCGGTCCTGTTCGCGGTAGGGCTGCTTCTGTACCGGGGAGACCTCCTGGGTCAGAACCGAGGGACCGCGACGGGGCCCACGGATTCGCCTGATGGGCCAGACACTGGAGCAAGCTCCGACGGGGCGCATACATCCCGGCACCCGAAGGACCCCGACAACAGGACGCCGGAAACCGACGTGGTCGGCGAGGTGCCAACCGCATCTGCTCTCGTTGGCGCCCAGACCTCAACATCCGGGGCAGCGACTGGCGGAGTGGACGGCAGAACGTCGTCGGCCAAGAAGCAGAGGGAGCCGAAACCAGAGCGTGAATCCTCGATGCTCGGGCGCCTGACGATCGCAACGGTCTTGATCGTCCTATCGGCAATGGCGCTCTTCGAGTCGTCCGGCATCTCGATCGCCGGGCGCGACGGGGGGGAGCTCTTCGACCCGGTGCATTATGCAGCAACAGGAATGGCGATCATCGGGCTCGGCCTCATCGTCGGAGCCTTCGTGGGGCGCGCGAGGTGGCTCATCGTGGTTGGCGTCGTGGTCCTTCCCGTCGTGTTCTTGTCGTCGGTCTGGCCGCGAACATTCGACTGGACCGCCGATGACCGGTACATCTTTCCTGAGACGGCACAGCAGGTGCAGTCCGAGTACTCCTTGGGGGCAGGTCAGCTCGAGCTGGATTTCCGCGGGCTCGATTCCGGCGAGTTCGCGGAACTCGGCCCAGTGAGTATCACGGTGGGGGCAGGGGAGATCGTTCTCTGGATCCCATCCGATGCCGGGTTTCGTTTCACGGGCGATGTCGGGCTGGGTCAGATCGAGGTCGTGGAGGACTCTCGTGAGGTCGGTCCCGATGACATCGGGCACCAGACCGTGCTGCTCGACTCCACGGGTGGTGTCAACACCCAGCTGGAATTCAGATCAGGACCCGACCCTCACAATCTCGCTTTCGACGTTGAACTCGGAGTCGGAAGAATCCAAGTCATTGTTGCCGAAAGGACAGAATCATGAAGAGGCACCCATTCGACATCATCTCGTTCGCTGCCGGGATCGCTTTCCTCCTGCTTGCAGCAATGGTTGCATTGGGCTCAGATCCCGATTTCGGCTTCGATGCATGGCTCATTCCGGTCGCGTTCCTGGTGCTCGGAATCGGCATCCTCGCAGCGAGTGTCCGGGGACTCCGGCGCACGAATGGTGGTGAGACGAAACGCTCTGACTGAGACGACGGTCAGCGGATTCCGCCTGTCGTTTCATGCCGGTCGGAGGATGTACGACTTGACGTGACCACCCGGGGTTTCGAACGGCTTCACACCCTCGACTGCGTCTTCGTTCCGCTCGATCAGCTCGTTTGGCTGTCGCGGAGGAACGCCACGGTCCGCTCGAACGCGACGTCGGCCGCGGTTGGATCGTATGCAGGGTGCGCCTTTTCGGCGAACCAGTGAGCCGTTCCGGGGTACTCGTGGCTGTGGTAGGTCAGCCCACGTCTGGTGAGCGCACGCTCCATGTTGTTTCGGGCAGATGCATTGACGAAGTCGTCGGTACCAGCGAAGTGAGCCATCACCGGGGACGTGGCGTTGGTGAAGTCGCCGGCTCGTGCCGCGTAGTACAGCACGGTGGACCGATTCGTCGGCGGTGGATGCTGGGCGAGCCAAACTGCCCAATGACCACCCATGGAGAAGCCGACAACGGAGGACGCGTTCGTACTCGCCGCCTCGTGTGTGGCCAGCTGCTCCATGCCTCGCTGGAGTGTCCGGTACATCGGCTCGTTGCGGCTACGGCGCCGGAGTGCCGCTGCCTCCTGTTCGGTCGCCGCTGTGTGACCATCGAAGAGGTCGGCGCAGCCGGCAAGGAATCCGGCTTTCGCCAGCCTGTCCGCGTAGTCGGTGAACGACTTCGTCAGTCCCCACCATGAGTGGATGATCATGACCGGCGGTCCAGGTCCGCCAAGCGGAGCTGCAATGTATGGCAGTGCACCGCTCATCGCGCGCGAACCACGATCTGACTGATGTTCCTCGTGAACAGGTCGGGCTCGGTTGTCGTTATCACTCGATCCCTTGCTCGGGCACCCAGATGGTGTCACGCCAACCACGCGGCGACAACTCGGGGTGTGTCCCTCCGACCCCGCGGCTCCGCCGAGACCCGTTGCCCTCGTATTGGGTTCACGAACGGGACAAGCGCCGCGATCGGGCCGATTTGCCTACGGGTTGATGATCAGAAGGTGGACGAACGTCTGATCCCGTTCCTCGTGGTTCGGGGTGATCGTGATGGTTCCACCCGTTTCGAGGTTCGAGAAGACGACGAACTCGTCGGCTTCGGTCTTGGCGTAGCTTGTCGCTTGGTCGGCGGTCCATTCCTCGTAGAACGCGACCAAGCGCTCGCGATCCCCGTCGGGGTAGAGGAGCTGGACACCCGATGCGTTGACCAGACCGATCTCGGCGTGGATGTCGATCACCCAGCCGTCGGCGATGGCCACCGGGAAATCTGCGACGACACTCGGCGGGAGCCCGGAGTTGCCCCCCGAAGTGGAACCTCCGTCGCTCGACCCGCCGGTGTCATCGGTTCCCCCACTGCCGTCACCGGTCACGGTTGTGGTTCCGGACGCGGCACCGGTGGTGTCGGGCGCTTCGCCGTCCGATCCGCATGCGACAAGAACCGAGGCGAGCATGAGTCCGACGGTGATCAGGACGATGTGACGAGGCTTGCTTTCCACACACCCAGCTTGGAGGGGCGTCCGCTGTGATGCAATACGCAGATACGCGTACCGATCCTGTCACCAGCCCCGAACTTCGGCTATCGCACTGGCGCGGTCGGTGACACCAAGCACCCGATAGATGCGTTCGAGGTGCTTGCGGATCGTCCCTTCAGCGAGGTTCATCCGTTGTGCGATCGCCGCGTTGGTCCCCCCGTCTGCGAGTTCGAGAGCCACCTCGATCTGTCGTGGCGAGAGGCCCGCTTCGGTGAGCCGATTGACGCTCGCATCGACGTGGGTGCGGACCATCACGACATGCGGAGCGACCGGCCCCGGGACATGCCATCCTGCGACCCCTTCGGCTTCCTCCGACATCCGGACCGACCGTGACGGCGCCGCGATCTGGGACGCTCGGTACGTGCCAACGCCCTTGACATACGAGGACCGCAACGGTTCCGGGAGTGGCTCGCCAGCGGTGATGGCAATCCCGGTCGCGTCCTCGAGATCGGTGGCATCAGAGGTCACGGCCTCGACCACCCCATCGTTGTCGGCCAGAGCTCCGGTCCAGCCCCGTTCCCTGAGTTTGTTCTTCGCGGACGCCAGTTCCAGGCGAACCTGGATTGACCGGTACGTATGACCGAGGTGCGGCCTCATCGTGTTGAGAATCGTGCGATCTCGCTCGGTGAACCCACGATCGTCCGTGTTCACGGCGAAGCCCACCACGATGCCAGAGGGCGTCGGGAGCGTCACGGCCATCTGGCTGTCGACACCGAGATGGCTGAACATTTCGCGGTGGAGGTCCGTGGCCCTGATCGCGTCGACATCCATGAAGTCCGACCACATCAGGGCTCGGGTATCGGCCGTGTCTTGGAAGTGCTTCACGAGTGGGTTCTGCATCATGTACCGCTCGAACACGGGCCTGAATGCATCGAGTAGTTCGCCGGGATCCGGGATGGCCCTGAAGCGAACCCTTGCCGCCCCGGGATTCATCTCGTTGTACGAAGCGTCCTTGCACGGAATCAGTTCGAGGAGCCCAGCCATAGTGACGTCGGCGAAGTCATCGAGTGTCGTCGTTTCTGCGATGTCCCGCACGAGCGATAGCACCGCGCCGGCGTCACGATCATCCAGATGCTGGGCATGCATACGGGAATAATGCCAGACGATCGTCCCGGATGTCTGAGGGGTTCGCCCAAACGGCTCTCAGTACGCCCCGCCGAGCTTGGTGTGGTCCCACGAGCTGATCGACGTCGGTTCCACGATGACCGCAGTGTTCTTCGATGCAAATCGACCGAAAGCATTCTCAAGGGCCTCATCGTCGAGTTCGATCGGATCGCTCCCGACCATCGGATAGCGGGCGGCGAGCCCGCCGTATATCTTGAGCACATAGGTGGGATCGGTGACGAGTGTGGCTGTGCCCCTGATCATGACACCCTGCAACTCGGCGTACGCGTCACCCGATTCCACCAGAACCGACAGTCGTGGATCGCGGTTGAGGTTCACGATCTTCTGCGACTTGGTGAACGAACGGAACACGATCCTTCCTTCGTCCATCACGAACCACATCGGCGCGAGGTGTGGAGCCCCGTCCTTGCCGAGAGTCGCGACCTGCAACACCTTCCGACCCGCCGAAAGGAAGTCCTGGATCTCGGTGGCGGTCATGGTGATGTCTTTGCGAGCCATGCGTGTGACCTTACCGACGGTTCACGCCGAACGGTCGGTGGCCCGCCCTCGGGTGGGGTTCTCGGCACGGTCGTCCAGAATGTGGGTACGCTTGTGCCAAGCCCGGCGACCGGTACGGCGTCGAGGCAGCGGAAAACAAATCAACGAGGTCAACAGTCATCCCCCAACCTTCATGGTGGGGAGAGAGGAAACACAATGACCGACGCACCGAAGCGCAAGCCGGTGACCGCCCCCATGATCGCTGCCCGCAAGGGTGGACCGAAGATCAAGATGGTCACGGCCTACGACGCACCGACCGCACGAATCGCCGACAGGGCCGGTGCCGACATGATCCTCGTCGGGGACTCCGTTGCGAATGTCGTGCTCGGATACGAGGACACATTGGCCGTTTCCGTCGATGTGATGGTGCATCACGCTGCTGCGGTGGCGCGAACGAAGCCATCAGCGTTGATTGTCGGCGACATGCCGTGGTTGTCGTATCACTCGTCGACCGAGGAGACCGTTGCCAACGCCGGCCGCCTCGTGCGAGAAGGAGGGGCAGCTGCGGTCAAGCTCGAGGGCGGCCGCAAGCGGCTCCCGATGATCTCGGCGGTCCTCGACGCTGAGATCCCGGTGATGGGTCACCTCGGTCTGACACCCCAGTCGGTTCGCGCCATGGGGGGCTACCGGGTCCAGGGCAAGGAGGCCCATGCGGCATACGAGCTGATATCGGACGCCAACGCACTTGCCGATGCTGGCGTGTTCTCCATCGTTCTTGAGGGCGTGCCTGACGTCGTCGCCGACATCGTGACGAACGAGATCTCGGTACCGACGATCGGGATCGGCGCGGGAATCCATTGCGACGGTCAGGTGCTCGTGTTCCACGATGTCACCGGTCTGGGGGCAGGCGAGTACGTACCGAAGTTCGTGCGCTCGTATGCAAACCTTGCTGACGACGCCGTCGCCGCGCTGATGGAGTTCTTCGACGACATCGACACGGGTGCGTTCCCATCGGAGGCCGAGACGTATCACATGGCGCAGGAGTCCGAGGAGATCCTGCGGAATCTCTCGGATCCGAGTGACCACTTCCTCGCTGACGAGGCGATGGAGCGGTAGTTCGTTCACCGCTCCAACGACGAGGTCGCCGGGGACTCAGGATTCCGGTCAAATCCGAGTTCCCGGCGACGTCTGTGGGACTCCCGGAGTCAGTTCGAAGGGCTGCGCCCTAGATGAACATCGTCTGAGCGCCCTCGATGATCTCGATGAAATCGGCGACGTTCAGCACGCCGTCGAGCTCATCGATCATGTCGTCCTCGGTGAGGTCGAACATGTCGACCGACATCTTGCATGCCCACAGTTGGCAGCCCATGTCGGACAGGTGCGAGAGGAACGATGGGACATCGGGGATGTCCAGCGCGTTCATCTGCTTGTGCATCCGGTGGGTTGCCATCGCAGTCATGCCGGGGAACGCCGTGAGCAGCATCGGCATGTGTGTCGCCGTGTTGCCAACGGGTGTGAACTTGAGATCCCCGGTCGTCTTCTTGTTGATCATGTCCATGCCCCAGAAGGTGAAGAAGATGTGAGTCTCGATCCCCTGTTCAAGGGCTCCCGAAGCCATGATGAGCGCCGGATAGGCCATGTCGAGTGTGCCCTTGGAGCACACGAACGCAATCTTGCGGTCGACGGCGTCATCGTCGCCGAAGTCGGGAACAATCCGTGGTTCGGTCACAGTGTCTGTCATCGTCGTCCTCCTAGATGCATCCGACGGGCTTTGGTAGGCCCGCTATGTAGGCCATCTTGCGTGCCGGCTTCTTGGGAAACAGGGCGAACAGCTGCTTGGTCGGCACGCTGCCTTCGGTAGCGACCCGGCGAAGCGTCGGGGTGACCCCGTTCTCCTTGAAGTCGTTGCGCATGAAATCGACAACGGCCCAGTGCTCGTCGGTCATGGTGATTCCGATGTTCTCGGCGAGTGTCTCGGCGAGCTGCCGGTCCCACTCGTCGAACTCCGTCATGAATCCCTCGGTGTCTACATGTATCTCGCGATCAGCGATTGCCGTCACAGGCATTGGGTACCTCCATCTCTCGTGATAGGTCTTGTTTGGGGTGATCTCATTCGTCCACCTGGTGCTTTCCCGACATCGACATCTCGGCCGACACCGGCATCTTGCGACCGGGCAGCAGCAGGTTCCAGTACATCCAACGGAACGCCAACTTCCCTCGGTGGTTCACACCGGACTCCTCAAGGAGCTTGAACGGGCCCACCCCGGGGAGTGGGTACTTGCCGGGCAACGGCTGGGTCGTGTAGTTGAAGTCGATCAGCATCGCCTTCTCGTTGCCGGTCTCGATGTAGCAGTTGGCGTGTCCGTCGAACGCATGCGTCATCGGCTTCCCTGCGAGGTACTCGATGAAGTTCGGGACGAACGTGTCCATCGCGAAGTGCGCAACGCTACCCGCCTTCGATGTCGGCAGTGCAGCAGCATCGCCGATCGCGAAGATGTTCGGGTAGTCAGGTGACTGGAAGTTCTCCTTGTCCACCTTGACATGGTTCAGTTCGTCTCCGATACCTGCTGCGCCCACGAACGCGGCCCCCATGTTGATGGGGACGGTGACCAGGAGGTCGTACTCGACCTCGCGCTCGTCGTACGACACGAGCTTGTGGTCATCTGCGTCGACACGCTCGAGGTAGAAGTCGGGCTCAAGAGCGATGTTGCGCTCGGCGAACATGTCGCCCAGGAGCTCCGATGCAACCGGCTTGGTGAAGACGCTGCCCATCGGCGTCACGTAGACGATCTCGATTGCATCCCTGAGACCCCGCTCTTTGAAGAACGCATCTGCGAGGAAGACGAACTCGAGCGGGGCCACAGGGCACTTGATCGGCATCTCTATCAGGTTCATCACGAGGCGACCGGACGTGAAATCCTTCATGGCCTCGCGCAGGGCCATTGCCCCTTCGAAGGTGTAGAAGTCGTGGATCGTCCGCCCGTACTCGTCGCTCTCGAGACCCGGGGTCTCGCTCGGTGTGGCATGCGTTCCCGTGGCGATGATCAGGTGGTCGTAGGTGAGCGTGGTGCCGTCGGCGAGACCGACCGTCCTGGCTTCCGGATCGAGCTCCGAGATCGCGCCGTTGACGTAGTTGACGCCCTTTCTCAGGTAGTTGCGCTTCGGATTGACGACGTCTTCGGGGCCGTACGTGCCGAACGGCAGGAACAGGAATCCCGGCTGGTAGTAATGGGTTTCGTCGGCGTCGACGACCGTGATCTCGTGGTCGTTCCCGAGCCGCTTGTTGAGCATGTTCGCGGCCATCGTGCCTGCGGTGCCTGCTCCAAGGATGAGTATGCGGTCCACTGTGTATTCCTTTCCTACGTCATTGTGAACAGTGAGGGGGTGCGGCGGAGACGCCAACGCGGGTCCGTGGCGTCGGGGGAAGGATCACCGAGGCGACGGGCGGCGGAGAAGCGATCGGTATCGATCGGAGGAGAAAGAGGATGAGTGCGACCCCGGGAGCCAAGAGGGCGATCGACCGGAGTGGGCTTGTGTCTCATGTTCCTTTCATTGCCCATGGTACGCCCACCCGACGGCAATTTGAAGTGAAATAGTGAAATACTTCACAAATGTTTTTCTCGCCCTTCCGACCACTATCCGAGGCCGTGGGTACCGTTGCATGATGCACCGAATCACCCTTGCGATTGCGATCGCTCTCATCCTCGTCGGGTGTTCATCATCGGGTTCCGTCGGAGGAACGCCGACAACCGATGCGACGTCGTCTGGGGTGCCCGTGGAGCTGCGGGATCATGAGGTACGCCAGGTCACGGTCGGTGACCGCACGTTGACGCTCGCTGTCGCCGACAGTCCACAGCTGCGCGCACAGGGTCTGATGGGGGTCACGGACCTGGGCGACCTCGACGGGATGCTCTTCTATTGGCGGCACGAAGCGGGCGGCGGCGGTTTCTGGATGAAGGACACACTCATCCCGCTCGACATCGTGTGGTTCCTTGCCGACGGTTCCTTCGCGGGTCGCTCCTCGATGGAGCCGTGTGTGACCGATGTCTGCCCCACCTATAAGCCGGGAAACGGCATCGACTACCGGTTTGCGATCGAAGCCGAACCAGGCGATCTTGATTGGATCACCGATGACACCGTGATTGTGTATTCGGACTGAGCCTTCCGGTCCGACGCCGCAAGTCACACGATGCATCTGAAACTTGGGCGGGCACCGGGATAGACTCGCTGTGCAGTCGGCATCACCACGATGTCGCCGTGTCCGTTGGACACGCCCGTCCTGCTCCCACCACCTGTGGGGGCCTTCCGCACCAGCGGTTGTCCAGAGGAGGAATTCCATTCAATGCGTTCGTATGAACTGATGGTGATCCATCGCTACGACATGGTCGAGACCGATGTGCGGTCTGCCGTGCAAGAGATTGAAAAGGCGATCACCGATCGTGAAGGTGTGGTCACCGCCACCGATTTCTGGGGAAAGCGACGCTTCGCCTATGAGATCAACCACATGAACGAGGGCTTCTACTCCGTCATCAACTTCGATGGCGACGTCGAACTCCAGACAGCGCTTGACCGTTCCCTCGGCTTGCTCGATTCTGTAGTTCGTCACAAGATCGTCCGCACCACCAAGTAGAAACTGTCGCATCGGTGAGGCACACTGGGAGCGAACAGCACCGTGGGCCGAACCAGAGAAGAGAGATGTAATGAGCAACAGTGTGACCCTCGTAGGCAACCTCGTCGAAGATCCTGAACTCCGCTTCACCGCAAGCGGTATCGCAATGGCCCGTGTCCGGCTTGCGGTGAACCGCCGCTGGCGTGATAACAACAACGAATGGCAGGAAGAGACCGGTTTCTTCGGTGGTACCTGCTGGCGTGAGGTGGCCGAGAACATCGCCGAATCGCTGTCCAAGGGCGATCGCGTCTTCATCACCGGCCGCCTCGAGCAGCGAAGCTGGGAAACCAACGAAGGTGAGAAGCGATCGGTCGTCGAGATCCGAATCGATGAGATCGGCCCCTCGTTGCGTTGGGCGACGGCACAGGTCTCCAAGACGCCGCGGTCCGACGGTGGGAGCTCGTACGGCGGTGGGAGCAGCGCACCTGCGGCCCCCGTCGCCCGTGACGACTACGGCCCCGACGAAGCCCCGTTCTAGACCCAGACTGATCACCCGAATTCCACAAAGGAGAACTCCCCATGGCGAGTCCAAAGAACCAGAGCAGGCGGCGTCGCCGTCCTGAGTTGAACCCGAAGAAGAAGCGCATCGTCCACAAGTTCCGTGAGGAAGATGTCGTCGACTACAAGGATGTTGCCTTGCTTCGCAAGTTCATGTCCGATCGAGGCAAGATCCGATCACGCCGCGTGACGGGCCTTTCGCCGAAGCGTCAGAAAGAGGTCGCCATGGCGATCAAGAACGCTCGTGAGATGGCGATGCTTCCCTACACGCAGACAAGGTCCTAACGATGAAGGTCATCCTCACGAACAACGTTGAGGCGCTTGGCGTCAAGGGTGATGTCGTCGACGTCGCCGATGGCTACGCAAGGAACTACCTGGTTCCCAAGAAGCTGGCGGTCAAGGCATCCGATGGCGCGCTACGACAGGCCGATGCCATGCGCGAAGCCCGCATCCAGGCAGAGGCGCAGGAACTCGAATCGGCCCGGTCGCTCGCAGCATCGCTCGAAGGTACGCGAGTCGTTGTGGCCGCGCGCGCCGGTGACGCTGGGAACCTTTTCGGTTCCATCGGTGCCCCCGACGTTGCCGCAGCCATCGTCAAGTTCACCGGCATCGAGATCGATCGCAAGATCATCGACATCGATGATCCGATCAAGGAGATCGGCCTCCACACGGTGATGCTTCGACCCCACGCCGAGATCGAGGTCCCGGTCATACTCGACGTCATACCCGCCTAGCCGCGGGTCACACTCCTCGCATCGGGCGATGGACACCAGTCACACCGAGTCGGGCGCGCCGTGTAGTGTGCGGGGCGAGCATGTCTGAATGCTTCGTTTGTCTCAAGCACGCAGACGCGTCGAAAAGCCCAATCGGCGCGGTGTTTGAGGACGATCTCTTCTATGTCGGGCACATACTTCCACCTGATCTGACGGACGTGTATTTGGGTTACGTGATGGTGGAGCCGAGACGTCATGTTGTCGGTCTTGGCGAACTCCGGCATGAGGAAGCATCCCGACTCGGCGTTCTGGTCAGGGATGTCGCCCGCACACTGAGGGAAGTCGAAGGTGCGGTGCATGTGTACTCGTTCGTATTCGGTGATGCGGTACCCCACCTGCATGTTCACGTGGTTCCCCGCTACCCGGGCGCACCACGTGAGTACTGGGGAGTTCATGTGGACGAGTGGCCCCAAGCCCCACGCGGTGGGCCCATTGAGATTGCGAGCACCTGCGACCGATTGCGTGCGAGTCTCGCGACGATTCGAAGTGGCATTGATTGAGAGGCGATCCGGCCACTGATGCCGCGAATCGGTCAGCTCGCGACAAACAATCGTGAACGGGAAAACTATGCGGTCCCTGA
>CBDUOH010000036.1:0-20995 GCA_965368815.1 uncultured Acidimicrobiia bacterium | reverse complement strand
CTGGATCTGCCGTTCGCGGAGCGTTCGTGGCAACTTCGACGCACGACGCCGTACACTTGCACGCTGAATCCTCAACCGATTTTCGGGGAGCCCCGTCATGTCCCAAGAAACCTTGAGCGCAACCAAGCGCATTACATCCGGAACGCGAGCGTCGAAGCGACTCCGGCGCGAAGGTCGTGTGCCAGCCGTCGTGTACGGGACGGACCTCGACGCACCTCACCCCGTGCACATCAACAGCCGCGAACTGTATGCCGTGCTTCACACGGACCAGGGTCTCAACGCCATCATCGAGGTCGATGTCGAAGGGGAGAAGGTCCTGACCGTCGCACGTGAGGTGCAGCGCGACCCCGTGCGCGGTGACATCACGCATCTCGATCTCATCCAGGTCAACCTCAACGTCGCCATCGAGGCCGAAGTCCACATCGACTACGTGGGTGTGCCGGTGGGCGTTGTCGACGATGGCGCGATCGTCGAAACCCTCGAACAGACCATCACCCTTACGGCACTGCCGAACGCGATCCCGAGTTCGATCGAGGTCGACATCAGTCACCTCGAGCTGCACGACACCCTCACCGTCGCGGACCTTCCCACGATCGATGGGGTCGAGTACACCCTCGATGCCGAGCATCCCCTCCTCACGGTGCTCCTGCCTGCGGCAGAGGTTGAGCCGGAGCCAGAACCCACCGACATGATGGAAGGTGATGAGGAAGGCGTCGAGGGCGAAGAGGGCGAGGAATCCGAGTCAGGTGATGACTCGGACTCCGACGAGGGCTGATCACGGTCTCTGCCGTCTGTCTCGTTGTCGGGCTCCGTAACCCGGGTAGCTCCTACGAACGGACCCGCCACAACATCGGTGCCGTCGCGGTCGAGCGGTTCCTCGCAGACAACGGACTCACGTTGAAGCGAGCCCGACAATCCATTCCCGCTGACGTTGCGGAAGTGAACCTGGATGGCATCCGAACCGTCGTGGGCATCCCGCGAACGTTCATGAACGAGTCCGGGCAGGCCGTTGCACCGCTGCTTCGCTACTACGGATGCGAGCGGGACCGATTGCTCGTTGTCCACGACGACATCGATGTCCCATTCGGCAAACTCAAAGTGCAGCACTCGGGTGGTCACGGCGGCAACAACGGGGTTCGCTCGGTCATCGCATCCCTGGGCGATCAGGATTTCTGGCGATTGAAGATCGGGGTGGGGCGACCACCGTCATACATGGACCCAGCCGACTACGTGCTCGGCCGGTTCAGGAACGACGAGGTCGATGACATCGACATCGCCGTCTACCGTGGTGCCGACGTGATCCGGCGGTTCATTGCCGAGGGCGGTGCGGTCGCCAGGCAGTTCGCAGGAGAACTCAACGACTGAGGGAGACGGGCCGTTGGTATTTGTCGGCGCGATAGACCAAGGAACGACCAGTACCCGGTTTGTCGTCGTTGACGACCGAGGCCAATTCATCGCAAGTTCCCAGACCGAGCATCGCCAGATCCTGCCCCGGCCGGGGTGGGTGGAACACGATGCCAACGAGATCTGGGCCAACACCCAACAAGTCGTCGCCGACGCCCTCACCCAGGCAGGACTCAAGCCTGCAGACCTCGCCGGCGTCGGCATAACGAATCAGCGTGAGACCACCGTGGTGTGGAACCGGGCAACCGGTGAGCCTGTCACGCATGCCATCGTGTGGCAGGACACGAGGACCACCGATCTATGCGAGTCGATTGCCGCCGATGCAGGTGAAGGTCGGGTCCGGCGGCGAACGGGTTTGCCCGTCGCGACCTATTTCTCAGGGCCGAAGATTCGGTGGATACTCGACAACGAGCCAGCATTGCGGGATGCCGCCGAGAACGGGGAGCTCGCCTTCGGGACCATCGACTCGTGGCTTGCATGGAACCTGACGGGTCGGCATGTGACAGACGTCACCAACGCCTCGAGAACGATGCTGATGGACATCGAATCTCTCGCGTGGGATCCAGGTTTGTGTGATCTCATCGGTGTGCCGATGTCGATGCTGCCCGAGATCGAACCCTCCATTGCTGACCATGGGCGGTGCATCGGTGTGCTTGACGGCACGCACTTGCGGGCGATCCTGGGGGACCAACACGCTGCACTCGTCGGTCAAGCAGCGTTTCGGCCCGGTGACTCGAAATGTACCTATGGGACAGGGGCGTTCCTGCTCACGAACACCGGCACCGAACCGGCATTCTCCAGTTCAGGGCTTCTGACCACGGTTGCGTATCAAACTGCAGGCGAACCGGCTGTGTATGCGCTCGAAGGTTCCGTCGCGGTGGCGGGCTCGTCTGTGCAATGGTTGCGTGACAACCTCGGATTGATCGAACGATCGGACGAAGTGGAAGGGCTGGCGCGGACCGTTCCCGACAACGGAGGGGTCTACTTCGTGCCAGCCTTCTCCGGGCTGTTCGCACCGTGGTGGCGATCCGATGCCCGTGGTGTCCTTGCCGGCCTCACGCGATTCTCGAACCGCGGCCATATCGCCCGCGCAGTGCTCGAGGCAACAGCGTTCCAGGTGAGGGACCTCATCGATGCAATGCGAAGGGACACAGGGACTGACCTCACGGAGCTCCGTGCCGACGGTGGCATGGTGGCGAACCACCTTTTGATGCAGTTCCAGGCCGACATCCTCGACTTGGACGTCGTGGTGCCCGAAATCATCGAAACCACGGCGCTGGGGGCAGCCTACGGTGCGGGTCTCGCCGCGGGGGTATGGGAAGGACCAGCGGCGCTGCGCGCCCATTGGCGGGAGCTGCGGCGATTCGTGCCGGACATGACGGCTGACACTCGTGCTGACCTGTCGCGTGGTTGGCTCAAGGCCGTGGACCGATCGCTCGACTGGGTCTGAGCACGAAGCGCGTCGCCGTGCTTTAGGCTCTCTGTCGATGTCGATCCCGAACCTACTCGCACTGACTCGCCTGATTCTGACGCCGGTTGCGATGGTGTTGATACTGCGCTCGCCGGACAACACGGCGTTCACGGTGGCCGCAGCGATCGTGTTCAGCATTGCTGCCCTCACCGATTTCGCCGATGGGTATCTTGCACGTCGATGGCGCATCACCACCACCCTCGGCGCTTTTCTCGACACCGTCGCCGACAAGGTTCTGATCACGGGGGCGTTCGTCGCCTTGGTGCAGATTGACACGGCGAGTACCTGGGTCGTTGTGATCATCATCAGCAGGGAGATCGCGGTGATGGGGCTGCGGTCCGTTGCGGCGCTCGATCACGACACAGTGCCGCCGTCAATGTTTGGGAAGTGGAAAGCCACCGTCCAATTCGTTGCCATTCTCATTGCGATCATCAAACCCCCGGTCGACATCGGACCCCTCCGACTCGACGAATGGATCCTGTGGGTCGCGGTCATCGTCACGGTGATCTCGGCTGGGGATTACTTCTCGCGGTTCCGGGGTGTTCTGTCACGGCGAGAGCGTGGCGAATAGGTCCTTCATCACCGGCGCCACCGGCGTTGTCGGTGGCCACCTGCTCAACGCGCTGATCGAACGCGGCGATACGGTGACAGCCCTCGTCCGGTCCGAGGCCGCAGCGAAACGGCTCCGAGAGGTGGGTGCAACCGTCGTGATCGGCGACATCACCGTTCCGGACGTCCTGCCCGATGCCATGTGGGGCGCCGACACGGTGTTCCACGTGGCCGGTGTCAACGAGGGGTGCCCGCGCGATGCGAGCCTCATGGATCGTGTGAATATTGAAGGTGCCGCCGCGGTCGTGGACGCCGCGGCCGAAGCCGGCGCCGGTCGGGTCGTCCTCACATCATCAGTCACAGCAATCGGTGAGGCCGAAGGCATGGTCGGGACCGAACACACCAGGCACTCGGGGTCCTATGTCTCGCGGTATGCGCGTTCGAAGCATCTCGGGGAGCAGGCCGCCCTCAAGATGGCGTCCGATCGTGGGATGGACCTCGTGGTCGTCAATCCGGCTTCGGTGCAGGGACCGGGACGATCGGGTGGGTCGGCGGAGCTGATACGCCGCGTCCTCGGATCGCGCCGGCCGTTGCTCGTCGATGTGGCGGTGTCCATCGTTGACATTGCGGACTGCACCGTTGGGCATCTCAGGGCAGCCGAAGTCGGACGGTCGGGGGAGCGCTACATCCTCTCGGGTGCCACTCTCATGGTTTCAGATGCAGTCGATCTGATCAACGCGGCCGCCGGAACACGGGTCACGCCTCGCTGGCTCCCTCTTGCCTTGGTGCGGTCGGTCGGCCTTCCCCTGAGCCGGATGATCCCGTCGTCACTCATCTGCCCCGACATGGTGCGCTCGTTGCTCCACGGCCACAAATACGACAACTCGAAATCTCGCAGCGAGCTCGGGCTCGCGTACACGCCGATCGCGGACACGTTCGATCGGACCATCGCATGGTTCCGGGCCGAGGGCCTGATCCAGTGATTGTGTTCCAGCGGGTCGAGACGTCCTCGTACGCCAATATCATCGACCAATCGCGGAAAGGACAGGGCTGGTAACGCCAAACACACCGGATTCGGAGGCCGTCGTCTGGTTGGTCGGTGATTCGCTCACGGCCGACAAACGGACGACGAGCTACCCGGAAACCGGGTGGGGGATGCCGTTTGCCGGTTTCTTCGGTGCTGGTGTCCGGGTCGAGAATCGGGCCGTCAACGGGCACAGTACGCAACGATTCATCGACGAGGGCCGATGGGATCTTGTGCGTGAATCGTTGCGACCCAACGATTGGGTCCTGATCCAGTTCGGGCACAACGACGAGAGCCCCCGTCGGAAGACCGCTACGACGGCGGAACAGTTCGCTGCGAACCTCGTCCGGTTCGTAGGTGACGTGCGTGATCGGTCCGCTGAGCCGGTCTTGCTCACCCCGATCACCCGACGTCGGTTCGGGCCCGACGGGAAGGTTCTCTCCGGCCACCCCTATTCGACCCACGTCCGCACGGTTGCCGATCAGCTCTCTGTTCCGATGATCGACATGGATGTGCGAAGCAGCGAGCTCCTCGACAGCCTCGGACCCGAACGGGCGCAGATGCTGTACCTCCATATCGGTCCGCACGAACACCCGAACTATCCCGATGGCATCGCCGACGACACCCACCTGAATGAACTCGGAGCCCGATTGATGGCACAGCTCGTACTCGCCGGTCTGCGTGACAGCGGTGTCCATATCGCATGGACTGCCACGTCATTCGAGCAGCCTGACGCTTCGAGGGCTTGATCCAGTGATCATTTCCTGAATTCCGGGCGTCGGCTTCGAGTTACCCTTCATGTTTGTGTCCGCACCTCTCGAAGCACTGCTCGAACGATGGCGTCCTGCGCTTGATCCGCCGGTCCCCGGTCGCTTCGTCGTACCGCCAGCAGTGCGTGCGATTGTTGCCGCTGGATCCTTGATCGGATCCGATCGCTCGATTCTTGTCGTGGTTGCCGGTGAGCGCGAAGCCGAGGATCTCGCCGAGGACATCGAGTTGTTCACCGACAGGGTGTACCACCTCCCTGCTTGGGAGACGCTTCCGTTCGAACATGTGTCGCCGAACATCGTGACGATGGGCAAGCGAATCGTGGCCCGCCGTGCCCTTGCGTCGGATCAACCGAGCATTGTCGTCGGCTCAGTCCGCGCCGTGACCCAGAGGATTGCGCCGACCACGACGGAACCGATCCGCCTCGTCGAGGGAGTCGATACGGCATTCGACGATCTCATCGAGCAACTGGTCGAGCATGGCTACGGTCGGGTCGATCGAACCGAGACGCGAGGCGACTTCTCCGTCAGGGGTGGAATCGTCGATGTATTTCCTCCCGATGCGGCAACTCCATATCGGCTCGACTTCTGGGGTGATTCCCTCGAAGAGATCCGTGCATTTGCCGTCGGCACCCAACGATCGGAAGAGCGGGTGGGAGCGATCGACATCTACCCAGCGCGCGAGCTGCTGCTCGACAGAGCGATCAGAGCGCGTGCGGACGAGCTGCGGGTCGATGCGCCGTGGGCATCCGACACCTGGGATCGCATTGCCGAGGGCATCACGTTCCAGGGCATGGAGTCGTGGTTGCCCTGGCTTGCGCCGCCGCGCACGGTGCTTGACGCATCTGAAGCAGCGGTGTTCGTATTCGATCCGGTGAGGTGCCGGGAGCGGGCGGTCGACCTCATGAAGGAGGAAACCGATCTCGCTCGTGCATTGTCGGGTACCTGGGGTGACGACGGCCCGGATGCGGGTGAGCATCCACCGCTGTATCTGCCACTCGACCTCGAACCAATCCAGGATCGGCTGCTCGACGCTCCTCCACAGGCCGCAGGGCCAGGCGACGATGGGTATACGATCGGAACGCTCGACGGCGTCCCCGGCGATCCCGAATCGATCGCATCGGCGATCAACCGATGGCGGGAACGCGACGTGTCGATCCTGATTGCGATGGACGGTGAGGCTGCTGCCAACAGAGTGAGCTCGCTGCTCGCGGAATCCGGTACCGATCTTCCAGTGGTCGATCGTCCCGAAAAACTGCGGCCCGTTGTCACATCAACTGGTATCCACGCCGGTTTCGTACTGCCGGCTCTCGGTTTCGGCGTCGTGGGGGAACACGAAATCGCCGGTCGCAGGCGAGCACACCGCAAAGCGGGTCGTGGCACCCGGAAGGTGCAGCCCGATGCGTATCGCGACCTGACCGAGGGTGACTTCCTCGTCCACCATCACCATGGCATCGGTCGGTTCGCCGGTCTCGTTCATCGCGAGATCGCTGGCGTCGAACGTGACTATCTGCTCGTCGAGTATGCCGGTGAGGACCGGTTGTACGTGCCGACCGACCAGCTCGCTGCGGTTACCCGCTACACCGGCGGAGAGTCTCCCCGGCTCTCGCGCATGGGCGGCACCGATTGGTCACAAACACGGAGCCGAGTTCGTAAGGAGGTGGCCGTCGTTGCCGACCAGGTTGTCGAACTGCATCGGAAACGGGCTGCGGCCCAGGGGTTCGCATTTCCGCCCGACACTCCGTGGCAGGTCGAGTTCGAGGCTGCGTTTCCCTACGAGGAAACCGTGGACCAGCTCCAAGCCATCCGTGATGTCAAGGCAGACATGGAATCAGACCGGCCGATGGACCGCCTCATCTTTGGCGATGTCGGGTATGGCAAGACCGAGGTCGCAATCCGTGCCATGTTCAAGGCGGTCCAGGGCGGTAAGCAGGCCGCGATGCTGGTGCCCACGACGCTGCTTGCCCAGCAGCACTTCGCGACGTTCGAAGAGAGATTCGCCCCCTACCCGATGCGTGTCGAGATGCTCTCCCGTTTCCTGACCCCTGCTCAACAGCGCGCCGTACTGGCCGGATTGGCTGATGGCTCGGTTGACATCGTCGTCGGCACCCATCGCCTCCTTTCGGCTGACACACACTTCAAGGATCTCGGATTGGTCGTTGTCGACGAAGAGCAGCGATTCGGCGTTTCGGCAAAGGACGCGCTGCGCGAATTGCGGACGAGCATCGATGTGTTGACGCTGACGGCGACACCCATCCCACGAACGCTCGAGATGGCGCTCACCGGGATTCGGGACGTGAGCAACATCCGGACGGCGCCGGAGGACCGGCATCCGATTCTCACGTATGTCGGGCCGTATGACGAGCGGGCCGTTTCGGCAGCCATCCGCCGCGAGAAGTTACGCGAGGGCCAGGTGTACGTCGTGCACAATCGGGTCCAATCGATCGACCACGCCGTTGCCAGGCTCAGGGAACTCGTGCCCGACGCCCGGTTCGCCGTGGCTCACGGTCAGATGAACGAAGCCCTTCTCGAGCAGGTGATGTTCGACTTCTGGAATCGGGAGTTCGATGTCCTCGTGGCAACGACGATCATCGAATCCGGTCTTGACGTACCGCAGGTGAACACGTTGATCGTCGAACGTGCCGATCGCCTCGGTCTCGCACAGCTGTATCAGTTACGCGGCCGGGTCGGCCGATCGAATCAGCGGGCGTACGCCTACCTGTTCCATCCCACCGAGGAACGCCTCGGCGAGAACGCGTACCGGCGTCTCGAGGCCATCGGGCAGTTCAGCGACCTGGGCTCCGGGTTCGAACTGGCCATGCGGGACCTCGAGATTCGGGGTGCTGGCAGCATCCTGTCCGAGACGCAGTCAGGTCACATCGCCGCGGTGGGGTTCGATCTGTACACAGAGCTGGTAGCCGATGCCGTCAGTGAGCTCAAGGGCGACGTCGTGGAGCCCGAGGTCGAGCCGGTCCGCATCGACATCATGGTGGACGCACATCTTCCCGAGAGCTATGTGCCTGGTGTTGAGACGCGTCTCGAGGCGTACCGAAGGCTTGCGGCAACATCGGCGGACAGAGAGATCGACGACATCGTGGCCGAATGGGAGGACCGATTCGGTGCACTTCCCGACAGTGCGATGGAGCTCATTGCCGTCGCCAGATTGCGCGTTGCTGCGATCCGGATCGGCATCAAGGAGATTGTCCAGAACCGGAGGGAGGTCAGGCTCTCGCCCGTGACTCTCCGGACCTCGCAGGAGGTACGTCTGGAACGCCTCGTGCGCGGCGCAATCCTGAGGGCGGACACTTTGTTCCTGCCATCACCCGGGAAGGATCCGGCGAAGGGGATTGCCGACTTCCTCCGTACAATGTGGCCGGAAGAATCCGCGACGGTTAGGTAGCCGATGGCGTTGATTAGGAATAGGGCAGCAATCGTGGTTGCCGCGCTCGCCGTGGTGGCCTCAGGTTGTTCATCTTCGTCGTTGGCAGCGACAGTCGACGCCGCCCGTATCGAGGATCAGTCCGTCCTTGCACTCGGTGGGCAGACGGGCGACCAGGGCCGCGTCGATGGTGAGCTGTTCCGGCAGTCCCTCACATTCCTCGTCCTCCAGGCTGCCCTTGTCTCCGCGGCTCAGGCAGACTTCGGGCTCGACGATCTACTGACGGATGAGGGTCGCGCGGCCTTCCTCACCACCGCGACCGATCGAGAGATCGAGGCTGTGGATTCAGAAATAGCGGCAGGGATAGCACAGGGCCGGGACCCAGCTGCCGTCGAAGACTTCATCGTCACGCAGGTCGCGTTGCGCTCGTTGGTGCGCAAGGCGATCACGAACATCGACGCCGTTGTCGAGGCAGCATGGGAACAGAACCCTGATGCGCTTGTGACGGTGTGTGCGAGCCACATCCTCGTGGCCACCGAGGCCGAAGCAAACGCGGTGATCGAGCGGGTCGACGGCGGCGAAGCATTCGAGGATGTCGCCGCCGATGTGAGCCTCGATACGCAGTCACCCGGGGGTGCTCTGCCGTGCCCGACCCACGTATTCACGTTCGTGCAGAGCTTCGCCGATGTTGTCGGCGTCCAGCCGATCGGCGAACTCTCGGACCCCGTCGAGACGGGCTTCGGTTTCCACGTGGTCCGCGTGGACCAGCGTGATGCCCCGGCGTCACTTGAGGAACTCAAGAGCGACCCGGAGCGCTGGATCCCGGTCCAGCTCATCGACGCCGAGTACACCGCGTGGCTTGACGATGCAGTCGCGCGGGCCGACATCTGGATCCGATCCCAGATCGGTCACTGGAATCCTCAGCTCGATTCGGTTGGGCCTCCGCCCGCTTCGCCCTGATGTCGATCACCGTCGTCGGTCTCGGACCATCCGGTCTCGGTCTGACGGGTAGCTCCCAGCGCAGCCTGCTGATCGATCCGCTGCGCATCGTGGTGCTTCGGACACTCCGACATCCCGCTGCGTCCGAACTCGCCGAACTCAGGTCCGTGGTGTCCTGTGATGATCTCTATGACTCGCTCGACGACTTCGAAGCGGTCTATGACGCAATCATCGATCGCGTGATGGGACACGCCGAATCCGACGATGTGGTGTATGCGGTTCCCGGTAGTGCTCTCGTTGGAGAGATCGTGGTGCCGCGCCTCCGCCAGGCGGCAGTCGAGAGGGGCGTCCCATTCGAGGTGCTCCCCAGCATGTCGTTCCTGGACCTGGTCTATGAGGCGGTCGGGCTCGATCCCATTGCTTCGGGTCTGCAGGTCGTCGACGCCCGCGACCTCCCCGATCCGCTCCCGCTGCACCTTCCCACGGTCGTGACCCAGGTCGACTCGAGGCTGCGGGCCGCTGACGTGTCGGTGGCGCTCGGTCGTACCCTTGATCCTGACCACCGCCTGACCATTCTGGATCGACTGGGGGATCCGGATGCGATCGTCCGGCCGATGACCGTCCGGGACCTGGCGACATATGACGCCGGCGAACGAACCACGGTGTTCATCGACAAGGTCTCGAGCGGTCTCCTGGGTCTGATCGCCACGAATCGCCGGTTGCGCCTCGAATGCCCATGGGACCGCAAACAGACCCACCATTCGCTGCTGGTGCATCTCGTCGAGGAGGCATACGAGACCGCGGATGCCATCAGCTCGCTTCCGTTGGCAGCGCCGGGAGGGGAGCCTGACTACGGGGCGTATGCCGAGGTTGAAGAGGAGCTGGGGGACCTGCTCCTGCAGGTGGTCTTCCACGCGACCCTGGCGGCCGAGGCAGGAGCGTTCGATATCGACGAGGTCGCCGAAGCCATCCGCCGAAAGTTGATCGCCCGTCACCCGCATGTGTTCGGCGACGTCGACGTAGCCGACGCGGACGAGGTGCTTGCCAACTGGGAGCAGATCAAACAGGACGAGAAGCAACGCTCGAGCCTCATGGATGACATTCCGGCGGGCATGTCATCGATAGCCAAGGCGATGAAGGTGCAGAAGCGGGCATCGAGCGTCGGATTCGATTGGACCGATGTCGACGAAGTGTTTCCGGTCCTGCAAGTCGAGGTCGATGAACTCGTGGAAGCAGCGTCGACAGCCGAGCAGATGCACGAGCTCGGCGACGTCCTGTTCAGCGCAGTGAACCTCGCCCGGCACCTGCGGATTGATCCCGAATCTGCTTTGCGGTCGAGTGTCGATCGTTTCGCCGATCGGTTCCGACGTGTCGAGAGGATCCTGGAGGGTCAAGACCTCGCTGTGTCGTCAGCCTCCGCAATCCAGCTCGAGGAGGCCTGGAACCAAGCAAAGAGCGATTCGGGCGACGGACCGACAAAGCGATGACCAGGCCCTGGCCAGGTCTACCCTGCCAATCACCATGAGCGCAACAGATACCACCATCGTCAAGGTCCACGCACGCGAAGTCCTCGACTCCCGGGGCAATCCGACGGTCGAGGCCGAGGTACACCTCGCCGGTGGGGGATTCGGACGCGCGATTGTGCCGTCGGGGGCATCGACCGGAGCACTCGAGGCCGTCGAGCTTCGTGACGGTGGAGACCGATATCTGGGCAAGGGCGTGCTGAACGCCGTGGCCCATGTGAACACATCGATCGCTGACGTCGTCGTCGGGATGGACGCGACCCGCCAGCAGGCGATCGATCAGGCGATGCTCGATCTGGATGCCACGCCGAACAAGAAGGCCATGGGTGCCAATGCCATCCTCTCGGTCTCCCTCGCGACGGCACGAGCGGCTGCAGCGGGTCTTGGCATCCCGACGTATCGCTATCTCGGCGGGGCCAACGCCCGTGTGCTCCCGACGCCGTGTTTCAACGTCGTCAACGGTGGCGCCCACGCCAACAACTCGATCGACACACAGGAGTTCATGATCGTCCCCGGCGGTTTGCCGTCCTTCAGCGAGGCCTTGCGCGCGGGCGTCGAGGTGTACCACTCGCTCAAGAACGTTCTCGTGGCGGGAGGTCACGCAACGAATGTCGGTGACGAAGGTGGGTTTGCTCCCGACCTCGCAAACGACCGTGCCGTGCTCGACTTGTTGACCGAGGCGATCGAGAGGGCCGGATACAGCCCCGGCGACCAGGTCGCATTCGCTCTCGACGTCGCAGCGAGTGAGCTGTATTCCGATGGTGCGTATCACCTGTCTGGAGCGACGCTCGATTCCGATGCGATGGTGGGGCATCTTGCAGGGCTTGTCGACGACTACCCGATCGTCTCGATCGAAGACGGGCTCGACGAGGCGGATTGGGACGGATGGTCGACCCTGACGAAGCAACTCGGCGCACGCACGCAGATCGTCGGGGACGACCTGCTTGTGACCAACGTCGACCTCCTCCAGAGGGCGATCGACACTGATGTCGCGAACGCAATTCTCATCAAGGTCAACCAGATCGGCTCGCTTGCAGAGACGCTGCACACGATGGACCTCGCCGAACGATCCGGCTACGGCTCGATGGTCAGCCATCGCTCCGGCGAGACGGAGGACTCGTTCATCGCCCATCTTGCAGTCGCAACCAACGCCGGTCAGATCAAGACAGGGGCGCCGGCGCGCGGGGAACGCACTGCCAAATACAACCAATTGCTTCGCATTGAAGAGGATCTCGGGCAAGATGCTCGTTACGCGGGTTGGGACCGGTTCAGAAAGTTCGTATGACACACACCTTGGAACGAGTTGATGTGGAGGTTGAGCGTCCTCGCCCGAGGCGCTCGAAACGCTCGCGTTGGCCCGGGATCATGTTCCTGGTGCTGCTCGTTGCTCTCGGGTTGGTTGCATCGGGTGTTCTCCCGGTACAGCAGTTCCTCGAACGGGAGAACCAGGTCAGTGCTGCGCGCGAAGATCTTGCGCGGCTCGAAGCGGAGAATTCCGAGATCGCTGCTGATGTCGATGCCCTGACTACAGAACAGGAGATCGAGCGCGTTGCCCGTGAACAGTACGGGTTCGTGCGCCCGGGCGAGGTCGGCTACGTGGTGATCGTGCCTCCGACGGATGAAGCATCCGAGACCGAGGCAACCCCGGTCGCCCCGGTCGACGGCGAGTCGCCGGGTTTCTTCGCTCGTATCTGGCGATTCATCTCGGGTGGCGACGTCGTCGACGATGGATGACCAGTCCATCGTTGCCGTCCAGATAGGGCGGCCGCCGCGATCGAAGGTCATCGTCAGGGCCAGATGTCATCTCGGACTCCCCGTTGTCATCGATGTTCCTCCCATACTCGATGACGGTACGCCGTTCCCGACGACCCACTGGCTGACGTGCCCGCTCGCAACCACCCGGATATCGCGCATCGAATCGACCGGCGGCGTTCGGGAGGCTGACGAGCGGATTGCCTCGGATCCCGACGTCGCGGCAGGTTTCCGGGCCGCCATGGACCGGTACCGCGAATCCAGGGACGCGATGCTCCCGACGGATTGGGACGGGCCGACTCCATCAGGTGGCATTGCGGGGTCATCGGGTGGAGTCAAGTGCCTGCATGCCCAGTACGCGGACACCGCTGCCGGGAACCCGAATCCGATCGGCGAAGATGTTGCGGCCAGGATAGAACCCCTCGGATGTCATGTCCCGTGTGTGGTGGAAACTCGCGACGAGGTCGTGCCGAACCCTGATTGGACGGAGCCCACGTGAACGTCGCCGCCGTCGACATCGGTACGAACTCGATGCGACTCTTGATCCTCGATCCCACCGGCGACGTGGTGTTTCGTGACTCCGAGGTCACCGGTCTCGGTGCCGGCGTTGATTCCAGAGGCGCATTCGACGAGGTCCGCATGGCCGACACGCTCGACGTCATGGCACGGTTCGGTGCTGCCATGGACCTTCACTCGGCACTCACCCGTATCGCGGTGGCCACCTCGGCAACCCGGGACGCAACGAACGGTCCTGCGTTCGCTGATGCCGTCGCTGAACGTCTCCGGGTCCGACCTGAGATCATCACAGGTGAGCGTGAGGCCCAGCTCGCATTCCTTGGCGCAACGTCGGGTGGAGCGCGTGGGCCCTGCGTCGTCGTCGACATCGGGGGTGGGTCAACCGAGTTCATCCATGGCGATGCGGCGCCGGTCTGGTCGGTGAGTGTCGACATCGGCTCCGTGCGGCTGACGGACAGGTTCCTTCCCGACCGTCCAGCCGACGCCGACCAGATGGCTGATGCCATGACCCACGTCGGGGACCTGTTCGATGGCATTCCGCCCGCTGGCGATCGTCCGGTCATCGGGGTTGCCGGCACGTTCACCACGCTGGCAGCGATGTCGCTCGGGCTTGAGACATACGATCGCGCGACGGTCGACGGAACAACCGTTTCACTGTCATCCCTGATCGAGATCCGGGACCGCCTCAAGAGCATGACCGTCTCGGAAACCGCAGCGATCCCTGCCGTGCAACCCAAAAGGGCGCCGGTCATACTCGCCGGAGCAGTCATCGTCGTGTGCGCCCTCGAACGCCTGGACGTTTCTGACGTCAGTGTCAGTGAGTCGGACCTCCTCGATGCCCTCGCCGTCGAGGCGCTGCGGGGTGTCGCCTCCTAGCGACGAGGGATCACGCTGTCGCCATGGCGCGATCGACGAGGTGGCTCGGCATCTCCTGGTAGTGAGCGTGGGAGGCGGAGAACGTTCCCCAACCCTGTGTCATCGACCGCAGGTCGATCGCGTACCGTACGATCTCGGACGTGGGAATCATCGCCTCGATGGTCTGCAGGCCGTCCATGCCCGTGGTCGATCCCTGCACCGTCCCGCGCCTGGCTGCGATGTCGCCCATGACGTCGCCCTGATACTCCATCGGAACGATGATCGACACCCGGGATATCGGTTCGAGCACCACGGGATTGGCCTTTGCGAAAGCGGCCTTGAAGCCGTCGCGACCAGCCATCTTGAAACTCATCTCGTTCGAGTCGACAGAGTGATACTTGCCGTCATCGACCGTCGCTTCGATGTCGACGACGGGATATCCGTGGTCGCCGCCCTCGGCCATGGTTTCGATGATGCCTTTCTCGACGGCGGGGATCAACGCTTTCGGAATCGAGCCACCCTTCACCTTGTCGACGAACACGAATCCCTCGCCACGCGGGAGTGGACGAAGGATCAGATGGCACACACCGTATTGGCCGTGGCCGCCAGACTGCTTCTTGTGTTTGCCCTCTGCGTCGGCCTCGGTGGTGATCGTCTCGCGATACGGGACCCGCACAGGTTCCTGATCGACCTCGACGCCGAACTTGCGCTTGAGCTTCTCGATCGCGATGTTGAGATGGGTCTCTCCCATGCCGAGGAGCAGCGTCTGATGCGTCTCGGCGTTGTGCTCGAGCTTGAGTGACGCATCCTCCTCGAGGATCCGATGCAACGCCGCAGCCAACTTGTCGTCGTCGGACTGTGTTCTGGGGACAAGGGCGGTTGCGAGCACCGGTTCTGGTCGCTTGACCTTCGGCACGCTCACCGGCTTGTGCTTGGGGGCCAGCGTGTCTCCCGTCTGTGTGTCCTGGAGCTTCGCTGCAGCCACGATGTCGCCGGCGGGAGCGGAGTCGACGAGGTTGGTCTCCTTGCCGAACAGCGTCGCAATCTTCGCCAGTCGCTCATCGTGACCGGTGCGGCCGTTGGTGAGGTGCGTTTCCGGTTTCAGCGTTCCGGAGAGCACCTTGAACAAAGAAATCTGACCCACGTATGGGTCAGCGATGGTCTTGAACACGAATGCAAGCGGATCCGCCTTCGGATCCTTGGGCACTTCGACTTCCTGTCCTCCGGCGACAACCTTGGCAGGTGGTCGATCGATGGGAGACGGGCCGAGTTCGACGATGAAATCGGCCAGGCGGTCGACGGCGATCGGCCCTACGGCTGATCCGCACACGACTGGGAACACTTTGGCCCGTGCAACACCGCGCGCCATCACCTCTTCGAGTCGTTCCACGGTCGGCACGACACCTTCGAGGTACTGCTCGAGCATCAGGTCGTCGCCGACGACGATGCCTTCCACCAGATTGTCATGAACCTCGTGTTCGCGGTCTGCCAGATCCTCAGGTATCGGGACGACTTCGGCCTTGCCGGTGTCGTAGACATACGCTTTGTCACGGAACAGGTCGGCCACCCCGTGAAACGATTCCTCGGTCCCGATCGGGAGTTCGATGGGTGCGATACCGGAACCGAATCGGTCGCGGAGTTCGCTGAGCGTCCGGTCGAATGACGCACGTTCCTTGTCCAGCTTGTTGATGAAGATCATGCGGGGGACCTCCATCTGCTCGGCCACACGCCACGCGTAGGCGGTCTGCACTTCCACGCCGTCGACCGCGTTGATGACGAACACGGCCAGGTCCGTGACCCTGAGCGCCGCATGGACGTCGCCGGCGAAGTCGGCGTACCCGGGGGTGTCGATGAGGTTGATCTTGTGACCCTTCCACTCGAACGGTGCCAGCGCCATCGACAGCGACATGCCGCGGTCGTGTTCCTCGGGATCGAAGTCGGTGACGGTCGAACCCGTCTCGACGGTTCCGATCCGTGAGATGGCACCCGCGCGGAACAGAAGTGCCTCGGCGAGCGTCGTCTTGCCCGCACCCGTGTGTCCTACGAGGGCCACGTTCCTGATCTTGTCGGGCGGAAAGACCTTCACCACAAAACTCCTTGCTCGTCTTGCAATGAGCCTACGCTTTCAGATTGCTCGCTGCCGGGGGTACCCCGGTACGATCGCCTCGGGCCCGGGTGGCGGAATGGCAGACGCGGCGGACTTAAAATCCGCTATCCGAAAGGATGTGTGGGTTCAACCCCCACCCCGGGCACCATGTTCGCTGGTGCCGACGTCGTGATTCCACAAAGGGGTGGTGCACACCCCGGCGACCACTCTGAGTAGTTCTTTACTTTCGTGGTCGTGTTGCCGATAGGCACATATGACCCGGGAAGAAGTGTCGTCGTGATCTTCATCGCGATCGCCATCGGTGTGGCGACCGCGGTTGTTGCCGCGTTCGCTGTGCACGTCTACAGGACGCGCCAGACGGAGAAGCGGCTGGGATTCCTTGCCCAGTACGACTCGCTGACGGGGCTGATCAACAGAACCTTGTTCCAGGATCGCATGACCGGTGCCCTCACCCGTGCTCGCAGGGATGGCGGTCTGGTCACGTTGATGTTCCTCGACATCGATGGGTTCAAGGACGTGAACGATCGCTATGGGCACGCCGTCGGAGACGAACTTCTCAGACAGATCGCGGGCCGCCTCGTGACTGCTCTCCGTGAGACCGACACCGTCGCTCGTTTGGGAGGCGACGAGTTCACGATCATTCTCGAGGGAGGAAAACGCGTCGAGGACGCGGGTCGCGTCGCCACGAAGGTCCTCAAGGCTGTAGCGGCACCGTACACCGTCTCGGATCGGGAGATCGTCGTGACGGCCTCCATCGGGATCTCGGTGTATCCGGTCGATGGGGATTCGTACTCCGACCTCATGAAGGGCGCCGACACCGCCATGTACCAGGCGAAGTCGGCCGGCAAGAACACCTACCAGTACTACACCCGTTCCCTGCGAGACCGAACGTCGAATCGGCTTGCCCTCCTCGACGACCTCCGCACGGCGATCCACGAAGGTGATCAGCTCAGGCTCATGTACCAGCCCAAGGTCGATGTCGCTCGCGGATCAGTGATAGGTCTCGAAGCGTTGGTGCGCTGGCAGCACCCCGAACTCGGGCTCTTGCTTCCCGGGGAGTTCATCTCCCTGGCGGAGGAATCTGACCTCATCGCTCCGATGAGTCAATGGATCCTCGATGAGGCCTGCCGTGACATGAAGCATTGGCTGAGCAACGACATGCGGCCGGTCCGTGTTGCGGTGAACATCTCGGATCGCATGTTCCGCGACACCAGCCTCGTGGAGTCGATCGCCGTGTCCCTGGCGGTCGCGGACCTCGACCCTCGGTATCTCGAGGTGGAGGTCACCGAAAGAACCATCTCCGTCGAAGCTGAGCGAGCGACGCGCGCCATCGAGCGCATGACGAACATGGGTATCAAGGTGTCCATCGATGACTTCGGCACGGGGTCGTTCTCGCTCGTCCATCTCAAGAAGCTTCCTGTCCGCACCCTCAAGATCGACAACTCGTTCGTCGACAAGATCGATGAACGGCCCAACGCGGCCGCAATCGCGTCCGCGATCATCGCCATCGCAGATCGATACGGTCTCGAGGTCATTGCCGAAGGTGTCGAGACGTCCCATGAACTCGACAAGCTCGTCGAACTCGGCTGCACCAAGGTCCAGGGATACCTGGTTGCCCGACCGCTGCTTCCGACGGACGTCGTGGCGTTCGTATCACGGTACGACAAGACCCTCTCGTTCAAACCCACGACCGAGCTCCACGCCTAGGTCAGCGGGATCTGATCCGACGAGACGATGAGGTCGCCGTCGCGGATCTCGGCTTCGACACGCCACACGTTGCGGTTCGAGGTGAACGAGATCGTGATCAACGTGTCCGTTGTCTGTCTGCGCTGGACGACGTACCCCGGGTTCGGTGTGGCCCACAACAGGATCAGGGTGTCGTTCGCGGCAGCGAACGAGACACCACCGCCCTCAGTGGTCTCGATGCGAGCGTCGTCCGTGCGTGTCGCGAAAGGGCCAAGTCGAGGCGAGGGGTCGGACGCACCGCCCGGCGAACCCGATGCGGCGCTCCCCCCGGAGCTGGCTGACCCGATTGGATCGGGTCCACCGCTGCCGCTGTCATCGGTGGGTTCCCCGGCATTGGGAACGAGGCCGCCGGAGGCATGGGGCTCGAGATCGTCCGACGAACCCACCGTCACAACTGGCAGTGCTGCGACCTCGGCGGCTGTGAGGGGCTGGAGAGCCCGGTCTAGGACCTGCCCACCTGCCACCGCCACGGCACCCGAGGCAACAATTCCTGAAGCGATGGCCGCCAAGAGCCAGCCAGCGACCAGGAGGAGTCTCTGCCGCATCGTTGTCGTCATACTGCGATCCCCGTAGTTGTGGCGTTTTCAACAGCATGTTAAGGAGTTGCTAAGAGCCGTGCCACATGGTTCACTACCGAACATGGCATCCGTGGTGATCATCGAAGACGACCAGCGGATCCGTCAGCTCGTGACCCGGGTGCTAGCGGGCAAGGGGTATGAGGTGGACGGAGCTGGCACCGCGCTCGACGGGCTGCAACAGATCGTCCAATCCGCGCCCGATGTGGTCGTGCTCGACATGGGTCTCCCGGATCTTGATGGCGCCGAGCTCTTGAAAATGATCCGCGCCGTCACCGACGTTCCGGTGATCGTGGCAACGGCCCGGGGGGAGGACCGCGATGTCATCAGAACGCTCGATGCCGGCGCCGATGACTATCTGGTCAAGCCCTTTTCGGTGGAGCAGCTCGAGGCGAGACTTCGTGCCGTGCTCAGACGCTCGGCAGCGGAGGCAGCCGCACCCCAGATCATCGTCGGTGGCCTCAAGATCGACCCGAGTTCCCGCGTCGCTTCGCTCGAGGATGTGCCGCTGCAGCTCTCTCCCAAGGAGTTCGACCTGCTCGCATATCTCGCCGAGCGGATCGGTGTCGTGGTATCCAAACGGCAGTTGATGGCCGAGGTCTGGCGTCAACCGTACGGCGGATCCGAAAAGACCGTCGACGTCCACATCTCCTGGTTGAGGAAGAAGCTTGGTGAATCGGCCGCCAACAGCAAGTACCTCGAGACTGTGTATGGGGTCGGAATCAAGCTCGTCGAACCGACATGAGGCGACGGCTCGCCTGGCTGTCATTCGCCGTGGCGTCACTCGTGGTGGTCGCGTTCCTGTTTCCCGTGGCGATTCTGATCAGGAACCAGGCGCAGAACCGGGCGCTTTCAGGAGCCGAAAGAGATGCCGGGTCGGTCGCCGCCGCTCTTGCGGTTGGGGGCTCCGTGAGCTCAGGGGACGGCATCAGCCCTGATTTCGGTCGGACGGTACTTGCAGCCTTCGCCGAGCCGGAGGGGCTGAGCATCATCTTCCCCGACGGCACTGTGGTCGGCTCAGACGTGGCGATCACCCCGAATGTCAACCAGGCCCGACGTGGTGCTGCCTTCACGGCGAAGGCAGAGGGTGGGGCCGAGGTCCTGGTGGCAGTGTTGCTTCCCGATGCGCCGTCGGATGACTCCGCCATCGTCGTGCGTGCCTTCGTCCCTGATGCCGAACTCACGAGCGGTGTGGCGGCTGCATGGTCGATGCTCGGGGCACTCGGTGTTTTCCTCATCGGCGTTGCGGTGTTTGCAGCCGACCGCCTCGGTCGCTCGGTTGTCCGGCCCGTGACGGAGCTCTCGAGTGCCGTGCTGCGGTGGGGTGACGGGGATCTGGACGCGCGTGTGGTCCCTGCCGGGCCGGAGGAGATCGTCGAAGTCGGTGAGGCATTCAATCTGCTCGCCGCCAGACTCGACTCCCTGCTTGAGCGAGAACGCGAAGAGGTCGCCGATCTCTCCCATCGACTCCGCACTCCGTTGACCGCCCTCCGACTGCAGGTCGAGATGCTTTCGGATTTCGAGGAACGCGATTCGTTGAAGACGGACATCGATTCCCTCGAACGGGCCGTGGACGCCATGATCGTCCAAGCTCGATCACGATCGGTCCAAGCGACCGGCGTCGACCCGGTTGATCTCGGGGATGTCGTCGTCCACCGTGCAGCGTTCTGGCGGGTCCTCGCCGACGAGCAGGGTCGGCCGACATCGATCTCGATCGAACCGGGCTCGCACCCCGTCGCGATCTCGAGGACAGAGCTCGGGGCGTTGATCGACGTGCTCATCGAGAACGTGTTCGCGCACACACCTGCAGGGGTGGGTTATCGGATCTTTGTGCGAACGGTTGCGGGGAAATCGGTGTTGACCATCAGCGATGACGGCCCGGGATTCGTCGACCTGGCGGTCAGGCACCGCGGTCGGTCCGGCGGTGGGTCAACGGGCCTGGGTCTTGACATCGTCGAGCGTGCGGCGCAACGGACCGGCGGAGCGATGGCGCTCGGCACCTCCCGCGACGGCGGAGCCGAGGTCTCCGTCACGTTCGGATCACGACACAGCGACGGTGGGGTCAAGGAACGTGCTCAGCTCGGCGAGAGCCCCAGGGGCGACTGAGTAGTACGCCCATTTGCCGCGCTGGTCCCTCGTCACCAGCCCCGCGTCGTGCAGCACCTTGAGGTGGTGGCTCACGGTCGGTTGGCTGACGCCGAGTGGCTCGGTGAGATCGCAGGCGCATTGCTCGTCGTTGCTCGAGATCAGACTGAACAACCGGAGTCGCGTCGGATCCGACAGCGCCTTGAGTCGCGCCGCCATGATCGCGGCCGACTCGCTCGACAGCGGTTCGCAGCACAGGGGTTCGCAACAGGCTGGTTCCATGTCACGAATTATACATCGACA
>CBDUOH010000035.1:0-21199 GCA_965368815.1 uncultured Acidimicrobiia bacterium | reverse complement strand
AATGCAGTATCAGGCTCTCTACCGCAAGTATCGGCCGCAACGGTTCGACGAGGTCATCGGCCAGGACCACGTCACGAACACCCTGGCGCGTGAGGTCGTCCAGGAAAAAGTGGCGCACGCGTACCTGCTCGCCGGCCCCCGAGGCACAGGCAAGACGACCACCGCACGCCTCCTCGCCAAGTCACTCAACTGTGCGAATCGTGCGGACGACGGCGAACCTGACAACACATGTCCATCGTGTATTGCGATCACCGAAGGCACCTCGCTCGACGTGATCGAACTCGACGCCGCATCCAACAACAAGGTCGAGGACGTTCGCGAGATCAGGATCAATGCCTCGACCATGACGGCAACCGCAGGCTCACGGCGCGTCTACATCCTCGACGAGGCGCACATGCTGACCCGTGCCGCGGGCAACGCACTTCTCAAGGTTCTCGAGGAACCACCAGAGCACGTGATCTTCGTCCTCGCCACCACGGAGCCATACAAGCTGCTCGACACGATCCGGTCCCGTTCGCAACGTTTCGATTTCCATCCGGTTGCTACGGAGACACTGATCGATTACCTGGGCGACATCGCCAAGCGCGAGGGCTTCCAAACCGACCGCGCGGCGCTCGAAGCCGTCACATCCCATGCCGGAGGATCCGTGCGGGACGCGATGAGTCTGCTCGAGCAGGTCGCCGCGCTCGGTGCGGGTACCGTCCGGAGCGAAGGAATCGCCAAAGCCCTCGGTTTGGCTGATCACGAGGCATACGCACGTTTGGTCTCGATCCTCGCCGAAGGAGACGCTGCCGGTGGCCTCGGGCTCATCGCAGAGCTCGCATCCAAGGGAACCGACCTCAGGCGTTTCGTCTCCGACGCCATCGGACACTTCCGTGGCATATTCCTGGCCCAGTATGCGTCCAACATCGACGAGGTCGTGGATGTCTCGAGCGAGACCGTCGCCGAGTGGCGATCGCAGGCCAAGATGCTCGCGAGCAGTGAAGTCCTGCGCACCATCGACGAGCTGTCCAACGCCCTCCTCCAACTCCGCGAAGGCCGCGAGGAACGCCTGGTGGTTGAACTCGCGATCATCCGCCTCACACGACCCGAGGCCGTTGCCTCGCTCGAGGGCATCAACGCGAGGCTCGAGCGTCTCGATCGTGACCTCTCCGAGCTCAAACGATCCGGCGTCGCTCCGGCACCCAAGCCTCCCACAGAAACCGGACCACCCGACCGACCCTTCGTTTCGACCAAGGAACCAGTCGACAAGGCCCCCGAACCGGTCAAGGTCGAGCCACCGAGCGATCAGGTCGTTCACGCTGAGGCCGTGGAACCGGTCAGCACTCCCGCACCCGAGCCGGCGGCCGACACCGCATCTGCGCCGACAGCCGGGCCCGGTACCGACGGCGAACCGACAGCCCTGGCGCCCGAACCACTCACCATTGCCGACTTCAAGAAGGCGTGGCCAGCGATCATGGCCGACATCCGTCACGAGATCGGTCCGCGCCGACAGGCCCTGCTTCGTGAAGCGGCGCCGACGTCGATCGACGGATCAGTGGTCATGTTCGAGGTCGCCGAGCACATGCATTTCCACCTCGAACAGCTCAAAGCAGATGCCGAGGTCACACCTGCGATCGTTCGCGCATGCAACCAGCATCTCGGGCGCACCATCGGTGTCGCGTTCCGCTCCGCTGACGCACCGACAGAGGTCGAGCCCCACGAGGACGACCGAGCGCCTGACAAGGATGACCTGCTGTCCGCCGACGACGATGAGGCAGTCGATCCGGTCGACGTCGTGATGGAGATACTCGACGGTCAGATCGTCGAGGAATAGCAATCGTGCGTCTCGGAATCGACCTCGACGGTGTCGTCACCGATTTCAACGTCGGATGGATGAACCGATACAACGAAGCGTTCGGCACCGACCTGACGCCTGACATGGTCGACCACTGGGATGCGATGGTCAAACTCACGCACTTCGCCGACGTCACGGAGTTCTGGCAATGGGCCGAGGCGTGGCCATCCCCGAGATTGTTTCGCGATCTTCCGGTGGTCCCCGGCGCGCTCGACTCGCTCAATCGACTCGCCAAGGTCCACGACATCGTGATCATCACCACCAAGCCCCCGTGGGCGACGCATGACACATACGCATGGATCTCGGACAACAAGATTCCCACCACCGAGGTCCACATCACGGATCAGAAGTGGAGGATCGACTGCGACATCTACCTCGACGACGGACCCCATAACCTCGAGCTGCTCGTCCGTGAGCGACCGGACCGCACGACCGTGCGCTTCGTTCAACCGTGGAACGAACCCGTGTTCGGGGCACTTGACGTGCACGATTGGGATGAATTCGAGTCGCTCGTGATGCATCGGTACTGCTGACCAACACCTGAGCGCGCTGCGCACTAGTCTGACGGCCACGGGAGGGGATGACCCCCTTCGCGGAGGGAGAATCCAAACATGAAGAAACACAGCATCATTGCGTTGCTCGTTGCCCTCGTGATGGTCCTCGCTGCTTGCGCAAGCACGGGATCCGACGACACGACAACGACGACGGCCGATACAGGCGGAGACACGACTACAACAGCCGCGACTCCGGGTGACACGACAACAACAACGGAAGCCGATCCAAAGGCCGCGTGGCCAGAAAAGATCATCTTTGGCTTCATTCCGTCCGAGCGCCAGGACAAACTGGCCGACACGGTCCAGCCATACATGGACTATTTGTCCGCTGAGCTCGGGATCGAGGTCGAGGGTGTCATCACCGCCGACTACAACGGTCTCGTTGTTGCCATGGGCGCAGGACAAGCGGACCTTGGTGCCTTCGGGCCGCTCGGGTATGTCCAGGCTGCAGAGCAGTACCCATCCATCGAGGTGCTGATCCAGTCGATCCGATTCGGATCGCCTACCTACCACGGGCAGTGGTTCACCAACGATCCATCCATCTGCGACGAGCCACCTGTGGTGGGCGCACTGGACAACGGACCCAATGGACCGGAGATCAAGGGCGGGGATGAAGTTGTCGCACTCCAGGTCGGCTGGAAGTACAACGATGACGGTGTCCTCGAGCAAGAGGTGATCGATGGCAAGGAGATCCAGAAGGGCATGGTCTGCAACGCCAGCCTGGAGAATGTCATCGGCAAGTCGATTGCATTCACGAGCGCCTCGTCCACCTCGGGTGGGCTGTTCCCACAGCTCCAGCTCCTGAGCCTCGGCATCGACCTTGAGAACGACATCGAGTACACGTATGTCGGATCGCACGACAACACCGTTGCGGCTGTATACAACGGAGATGCCGAGATCGGTGTCTCGTTCGATGATGCACGTCGCTCGCTGCGTGAGGCTTCGCCTGACGTCGGCAGCAAGGTGATCGTTTTCAACCTGACCGGCGAGATCCCCAATGACGTCGTGGCCGTACGTGGCGAGCTCCCTGATGACCTCAAGCAGGCCATCTTCGACGCAACCGCCGCATACCTTGCGACCGATGAAGGCGTTGCCGTCTTCGACGAGATCTACGGTTGGACCGGGATTCGGAAAGCCATCGACTCGGACTTCGACATCGTCCGCGATGCTGCGGCATCCGGACTCGGCTCCGAGGAGTAGCGAGAGGAACATCGGGAGGGGATCGTTTGATCCCCTCCCGGTTTCTCACCCATGTCACGCATTGATTTCAAGAACGCGACGGTCACCTACCCCGGTGGTCTGACGGCTCTCAGGAACGTCGACTTGACCATCGAGGAGGGTGAGTTCGTCGTCATCGTCGGACTCTCAGGAGCAGGCAAATCCACACTCCTCCGTTCGATCAACGGTCTCGTGCCGGTGACCGGATCGGTGCTTGTCGATGGTCGCGAGGTGGTCGGTGCGTCAAACGCCGAAATCCGCGCGATCCGATCCGACGTCGGGATGATCTTCCAGACGTTCAACCTCGTCAACCGGTCGACAGTGCTCAACAACGTGCTCATGGGTCGCTTGTCGTTGGTGCCCCGTTGGCGTTCGATGCTCGGCATGTGGCCCGCGCACGACAAGGAAATGGCACTCCAATCCCTCGAACGCGTCGGGATTGTCGAGAAGGCCTACATCCGGGCATCAGATCTGTCCGGTGGCCAGCAGCAACGTGTCGGCATCGCCAGGGCTCTGGCGCAGGAACCCAAGGTCCTCCTCGCCGACGAACCGGTTGCCTCACTCGACCCTGTCACATCGCACATCGTGATGCGTGACCTCAAACGCATCAATCGTGACCTCGGTATCACCACCATCATCAATCTGCACTTCCTCGACCTTGCACGCCAATACGGTGAACGACTCATCGGGTTGCGAGACGGCAAAGTGGTCTACGACGGAACACTCGCCAACGTGAGCGACGACGTCTTCCGTGACATCTACGGCAGGGCAATCACGCCGGACGACCTCGTGGGAGAGGTCAGTTCGTGACCGCCCTCGCCGAACCAGCCGCACAGGTTCGGCCACCAGAGCCGCGACGATCCAAACAGTTCATCGTTCCACTGATCGTGTACACGATCGCCATCGGGTTGTCGGGTTACATCGGAGAGATCGGACCGCTGTGGGGAGCAGTCGTCGGCGCATTGACATTCGCCCTGTTCCATCGAATCGGTCTCACGCGTTCCTTGGTGGACGGTGCAACGTTGCTGGTCGGCGGGTCGATCGGTTTCTCATTGTTCAGTCTCGCTCTTGAGTCACGCGACACGGGCATCACGGGCGGGATAGCGCTGCAGGCGGCTCTCGGCATCGCGGTCACCGGTCTCGTCGTGGGCTGGGTCGTGCTCCGTCACAGTCCCGGACTCCGGCCCACCGCTGTGCTGCTCACTGGGGCTGCGTGGGGTGGAGGGGCCTACGTCGTGCTCCTCACCGGCGTCGCCCTGGGGCTCGTCGACAAGATCCGGGACGGGCAGAACCAAGAACTCACCATCGCGCTGTTCATTGCCGTCGCTGTCGCGAGTGGGTTACTCGGTGCGGCGGCGGGGATTTCGCTGTGGGCCAGGCTCCCTTCGTCGCTTGCTGTTGCGTTCAGTTTTCTCGTCAGCATCCTTGCGTGGAATGAGATCGGGTTCTCGATCGTCACCGTGTTCAGCGAGATCGCCCGCATCGGTGAATTCATCGGTCAGTTCTGGCCACCGGATTTCACGTGGCCGAAGAGTCCCGGTCAGCCCGAGACGTTCAACATGGCCGGGGCACTCCTTGAGACGTTCCAGATCGCCATCGTCGGTGCCACGGTCGGATGCGCCGTGGCCATCCCACTGTCGTTCTACGCCTCGCGCCCGACATCACCCAACTCATACGTCTATTGGGTGTCCAAGTCGTTCCTCAACCTCGTCCGCACCATCCCCGACCTGTTCTGGGCAGTGCTGTTCGCAACGGCCGTGGGGTTCGGTCGACCCTTCGCCGGTGCCCTTGCAATGATCATGTTCTCGGTTGCCATCATGGGCAAGCTGCTGAGCGAGACCGTCGACGCCATCAACCTCGGTCCGCTCGAAGCTGCCAGAGCCGCTGGCGCAACGCACAACCAGACCATCATGAAGGCTGCGGTTCCACAGGTGGCCCCCAACATCGTTGCCTACGGCCTCTACGTGTTCGAACTGAACATTCGTGCGTCGGTGGTCATCGGCTTCGTCGGTGCCGGTGGTATCGGACGCCTCCTCGACGAACGCCGGCAGTTCTTCCAATGGGACCAAGTGATGGCAATCGTTCTGGTGATCTTCGGCACGGTGCTGGTCATCGAGGCCATCTCGATCTACATCCGAAGGAAGATCGTATGACCGTGCCCGATCTGACGCCCGACGCCATGGTCGATCTTGCCAGACCACCTGAGCCGATCTGGCCGAAGGTGATCAAATGGGGCGTATCGATCGGCATCATCGTTCCCCTCATCTGGTCGGTCATCGGTCTCGAGATCTCGCTGAGCAGGGTCCTTGAGGCACCGGGCCAGGTCTGGGAACTCCTCATCGGGATGTTCCCACCGGACTTCTCCGATCCAACCCGTCTGATGTCGAAGCTCCTCGAGTCGTTGTACGTCGCGTGGATCGGAACGCTCATCGGCGCGGTGTTCTCGTTCCCCGCCGGATTCATGGCGGCCACCAATGTCGCCCCGCGTTGGATGGTCATCCCGATGCGAGCCGTGCTGTCGGCGATCCGCGCTTTCCCCGAACTCGTGCTGGCGATCATCTTCATCGTCCCGTTCGGCCTCGGTCCGTTCACCGGGGCGCTGGCGATCGGACTGCACTCGATCGGCACACTCGGGAAGCTCACCTCCGAGGTGATCGAGGGCGTCGACGAAGGGCCGGTCGAAGCGATCGGTGCCTCGGGTGGAACCCGCATGATGAAGATGCGATTCGGGGTGGTTCCCCAGGCAATGCCGAACATCGTCGCCTACTGGCTGTATCGATTCGAGATCAACGTGCGTGCATCGGCGGTCCTCGGACTCGTCGGCGCCGGCGGCATCGGAGCCGAGATCGTCGGTCGACTCCAGTTCCGAGGCGACTGGCCGAGGGCCGGTGCAGC
The DNA here is from genome assembly GCA_965368815.1 of uncultured Acidimicrobiia bacterium. Classification (GTDB taxonomy): domain Bacteria; phylum Actinomycetota; class Acidimicrobiia; order Spongiisociales; family UBA5794; genus UBA5794. The sequence goes on along the minus strand of CBDUOH010000035.1, from coordinate 14,695 downwards.
CCTGATTCTCACAATCGTGGCAGTGCTTCTCATCGACACCATGTCGGCATCCGTCCGACGCAGGATCATCACGGGGCAGCCGTCAACCAGCTCCATATCGAAGTGGATGACAGCGATCACCGGATCGCATCGAGACCCGCGCTTCGAATCCAAGCAGGCATGAGTGATTTCATCCTTCGGACGAGAACGGTCACCGAGGACCAAGAAGCTCTGACGTTCGCGCCGGGCGCCACGTTGTCGGTGCATGCATCAGAGCGCGCCGAACACGAGGAACCCGATCCTTGGCGCACCCCGTTCGAGCGTGACTACGACCGCATCATCCACTCGAAGGCGTTCCGGAGACTCAAACACAAGACCCAGGTCTTCATGAACCCGGAGGGCGACCACTACGTGACGAGGATGACGCACACGCTGCAGGTCACCCAGGTCGGACGAAGTATCGCTCGGGCACTGTCGCTCAACGTTCCGCTCGCTGAAGCCGTATGTCTCGGGCACGACGTCGGCCATTCGCCCTTCGGCCACACCGGCGAGGACGCTCTGTCGGAATTCGTGGCTGGCGAATGGCGCCACTCGGACCAGTCGGTGCGCATCTTCGAGGTGCTTGAGCCGCTGAACCTCACACCTGAGGTCCTGTCAGGGATCCGGACACATCCGTGGAAGGTGGCGGAAAAGGCCACGACCCACGAGGGCGACGTCGTCAAGTACGCAGACCGGATCGCCTATCTGGCACACGATGCCCTCGACGCGATCCGGGCAGGGGTTCTCGACGCCGGGTCGATCCCGACCAGCGTCCTGACCGCCTTCGGCGAGCCCGGACGCGATTGGGTGGCGTCGATGATCACGGCGGTGGTCGAGGAGTCGTATCGGCAGTCGACGATCACGATGGAGCCCTCCAAGCTCGAGGCGATGCATGAACTCAGAGCGTTCATGTTCGATCGGGTCTACCTGAGACCGGCCATCGAGAATCAGGTGCGGCGAGCCAAGGAGATCGTGCGGGACCTCGTCAGCTACTACCTGGAGCACCTTGACCAACTCCCTGCTTCCTACCAGCACCCCGAAGCCGACGATCTGACCCAGGTCATCGATTTCGTGGCGGGCATGACGGACCGCTATGCGATCAGGGTGCATGATGAGCTGTTCCGTCCAAGGCTGTTCTGAGCGCCGGATCAGCCCGTCCACAGGGGGTCATCTGCGGTCCACGCGGGAGCCTGCCCCCAGGTTTCGGAGTATGTGACAAGGTGCGCTGGCGCACGCTGTGCGAGCCCCCACCGCCCGAGCGGATAGCCACAGGTCACTGCGGCAGCGTTCTGCCAGCCCTTGTTCTCGGGAACGCCCAACAAGTCAGAGATCTCGGCGTGTTTGAAGATCCCCAGAACCGTCGTGAGACACGTACCCACCCCGTGACCCCGGGCCGCCAGTTGGAGGCTCCACACCGCCGGGTAGATCGATGCACCGGATGGATCGTTACGCGAGAACGGGAACACCACGAGCGGGACCTGTGCGAAGTTGTCGGCCAGCCACTGCGCCGAGTTCATGACGCGAACCGTGGCCACATCCCCCGACTCCTTGGCCTGCTCGGCTTTCCCTTTGTAGAACGTCTCGTTCAACTGCCTCCACGCATCGGCGTACAGGTCCCCGATCCTGGCGACCATCGCTCGATCGGTCACCGTGACCCATCGCCAGTTCTGGGAATTCCCACCCGACGGTGAACGTATCGCAGCATCCATCATGGCCTTGATCACGTCCTGGGGGATCGGATCTGACGAGACCCGTCGCATGGCACGCGTCGTGTACAGGGCTTCGTTGAGTTCCATGTGTGGAACCTAGCGCCCGAACGCCAGGCAGACCACTAGCCGAACAGTGATGCGATCAGCGCGATGATGACGATGTTCGAAACGGTCCACAGCACCGATACCACCACATATCGACGCATCCAGATCAGCCAGTTGTCAGAACCGCGAGCAACCGCAACGCCCACGAGCCACCACAGCGGAGCCGAAGTGACGATCCCGAACAAGATGACCGTGAAACGAGTCACGTCAATGAACGAAAAGGACAGGACCCAAGCCGTCGGCGCTGCGATGAGGAACAGCACGGTCCCGGCAATCGACGCCGCGAAGTCCCCCATGTCCCCACCCTGTCGAAACCCCACAGACAAACCGATGAGTCCCAGGACCGTCGGGAACAACAGACCGAGTCCACCTCCCACAGCGGGCGACACAGTCATACGGCGGGGAGCAAACGACACGTCTCGCTTCATGTCGTCAGCGTACCTCGCCGATCTGGCGACGCATCTACCATCACGAGCGGAGGTCACATGACAGACAATGAAACAGGAGCACTGAAGATCATCGAGATCGCGGGGTGGTCGCCCGACGGGTTCGAGGCAGCCGTCGATCAGGCAGTCGCGAAGGCATCCCAGAGCATCAGTGGGATCACTGACGTGGAAGTACTACGGCAATCCGCAGAGGTCAAGGACGGGGTGGTGGTTTCCTATCGCGTGACGGTGAAGCTTTCCTTCGTCGTGCGGTGACGTTCACCGCGGGCTCATGAGGGGTTCGACTGGCCCGTAAAGGGCCTCGGACACTACGCTATGGAACCCGCATGATGTATCTGCGAAAACCCCTCTACTTGGCACCCCTGTTGCTTGCTTTGCTTGCGCTTTCGCCGATTTCGGCCAGCGCGCAGTCAAAGAGCGATGTGAGCAAGGCCAAGACTGCAGTCGACCAGGCGTTCGAGGCGCTTGAGGCTGCCGACAAGGAGCTCGAGGCAGGCATCGAGCAGCTCGAGAGCATCCAGGGCCAGCTTTACAACCTCAACTGGCGGATCGACAAACTCGCCGCAGCCCTGACCGAGTACGGCAACAATGTCACCGGACTTGAGGAACGTGCCCGCAATCTCGTTGTTGATGCGTACATCCAGGGCAATTCGAACGCCATGACAACTGCTTTCACGGCGGGCAACATCCAGGATCTCATCACGACACAAGCGCTCTATGACCGTGCGGCGACCCGTGATCTCAACGAGCTCGACCAACTCGATGTCGTCCGGCGGCAGATGGACCGGTTGACCGACGAACTGACCGTCAAGGAAGCAGAAGTCGAGGCGCTCGAAGCTGAGCAAGCAGTGGTTGTCGCCCAGCTTGCCGAGTCACAAGCAAAGGCCGACCAGCTCCATGCGGACGCAAAGGCCAAGTACCGCACTGTCTACAACGAATACAAGGCGCGACTCGCCCGCGAGGCCGCAGCGGCTGCGGCACGGTCATCGGGCGCCGCTGCCGGAATCCCGGGACAGACCAAGGGCGTGGTGTGCCCGGTCGCAGGATCCAACTACTTCATCAACTCGTGGGGCTATCCGAGATCCGGTGGCCGGACGCACAAGGGCACCGACCTCATGGCCGCCTACAACACGCCGCTCGTTGCGATGAACTCTGGAACGGTGCGTCTCAATTCACACAGCCTTGGGGGCTACCAAGCCTACGTGTACGGCGACGATGGCGTGACCTACTACTACGCACACCTGTCCAAATGGCCAAGCGGCCTGAGTTCGGGTCAGCGGGTCAGCAAAGGGCAGGTCATCGGGTATGTCGGCACATCAGGCAACGCGGCAACGCCCCATCTCCACCTCGGCATGATCGCAGGCGGCGTGTACGTCAACCCATACCCGACCATCAGGCCGGTGTGCTGATCCGGGGTTTCCCCGAAGCTGTTCCCGCGGTCAGTCCTCGTCGATCACTTCGACGTCGAGACCTTCCACAATCACATCGTCGAAGCTGCCGTCCCCTGTCGAATCGATACCGTAGATCCTGGCTCCGTCGACCTCGACATCCATCAGGTCGCCGTCCTCATCGGGGTTGATGCCTGATGCCGTCACGACGTCGGTGCGGGTCACATCGGGAATCCCGTCTCCACTGAGATCGTGGGCGATCGTGCGGACCTCGGTGATGTCGATCGAGTCCGGCACACCGTCGGCATTGAAGTCCATCGCCACCTCTGATGTCTCGACCGTGGTGAACACATCGGGAACCCCGTCCCCGTCGACATCCACGACGGTCTCTTCGATCGTCACCGTCTCGATGATGTCCGCGATACCGTCACCGTCGATGTCAGTTTCCCGTACCTCGGTGGACGTGGTCCGGTAGCCGTCGGGAACGCCGTCACCATCGATGTCTATGTCCTTGACTTCGGAACTGGCGTACCTCGCGACAGCGTCACCGTCGTCGATGGCATCCGGGGTATTCGGTCGGTCGGACATCCAATCTCCCTTTCGGCTTACTCTCACCCTAGCCCTCAAGGGAGGGATCCGAACCCTGCGGTTCGTCATCAACGACGGGATCCGACGGTGCGTGCTCACGACGTGCGAGCGCAACGAACGGTAGTGCGATGAGCTGGACGCCGCCCGCAATGAGATAGGACGTCGAGTACCCCCACACGTCCGCTGCACGGCCGAGCGCGGGCTGCGCAACGACGCCACCGGCCGAACCCATCAGGGCGTCGAAGCTCAGCACCGTTGCGCGCTGGTTCGAGTCGATCAGACCGTTGAGGTACGCCTGACGCATCGGCAATGCAGCCGCGAACACCAGCCCCCAGACGACGAGCAGGCCTATTGCCACGACCAAGCTGCTCGTGACACCGATGAAGACGAGGGCCGCCGAGCTGACGGCGATTGCAAAGATCAACGCGTGGGTTCGGTATCGGAACGCCTTCCTCGCAACCGGAACTGCAAGACCTCCGACGATCTGAGCTCCCGCGACGATCGACGCAGCCAACCCTGCGATTCCGTAGGCACCCGGGTCGCCATGGAGTTCGAGGAGGTACGGCTGCATTGCGTAGAACGCGTAGACGAGAACGCCGGAGGTGAACGGAGCGGCAAGCATGATCCATCGAACGGGTCGATTGCGCCAACCGCTGTCAACCGAAGCCCGAAGCACGGTCTTGACCTCGGCAAGCGGACCCGTCGACTCGGCTGGGGTGAACCCGATGTCGTGCATCAGGAAGAACGCGACCACGAAGGTCAGGACCAGGAACACTGCTCGGACGAGATACGGGACACCGAGGCTCGTCGCCTGGGCGATGAAACCGCCAGCTACCGACCCGACCAGCATCGAGACACCCCCGGCCACCTGCGCCCTGGCAAAGACCGATTCGAGTGCACCGGTGAAGCCCGTGAAGTTCAGAGCATCGACCAGCCATGCCTCGACGGCACCGCTGAAGAATGTGAAACCGAGTCCGATGAATGCCGATGCAACGGCCCAGGCCCAGAACGGAGCTGTGACGTGCCACATGTAGAGGTAGACGAGGGTCGACACCAGCAGGGTTCCTGCTCCGAGCAGGAACGACAGCTTGCGGCCACGGACGTCGGCAACGACCCCCGTCGGGATCTCACAGACCACCTGGCCCACGGTGAAGAACGCGTTGGCAGCGAAGGCCTGCGTGTTCGAGAGCCCAGCATCAAGGAGGAACAAGGTGTTGACGCCCCAGATGAACGAGGCCGACAGCGTCGACAGCACCGTCAGCGTCAGGTACGTGCGTTGGACCTTGGTTGATTCCTGCATGCGCTCCACCCCGCCGAGCCACGGACGAGACTCGCGCAATCACCCTACCGAGGTCATCCACACCGGGTGACGCACCAGCACGGATGTCAGCCGACGGAGATCAATGCGACAGCCATGACGGCGGTGGCGATCCCGACCCATTGGGACGACACAAGACGATCGCGCAGGAAGACCGCTGCCAGTCCGACGGTCACCGCAGGGAACAACGCCACGGCCACGCCCACAAGGATGAGCTCACCTTGCTGGGACGCCGTGACGAAGAACCCCATGCCGATACCGGCGAGAGCTCCTGCGAGAACGGTTGCGACCAACGAGGACCGCTCCACAAGCCGTGGGGCGCCGACGACCGCCATCGCGATCGTTGCGAGCACGGCAGCCGAAAAGCGCCCCGATACGGCGGGGGCAAGACCGGAGGCGTCGGACGTCGCCGAATATGCGAGCACCATCATCCCGAAACCGACACCCGCAACGAGACCGTGCAGGACGCTCTGGACAGACAGACGAGCGTTCCCGGGGACATACCCGACAAGTACCACGGACACAATCCCGGCACTGAGCCCCACACCGACCACCAGCGAGGGTCTCTCGCCGGTTGCAAGACCCACGACGATCGGAAGTATCGCAGCAATCGTCGAGGCAACCGGAGCGACAATCCCCACCGAGCCGACGGAGAACCCGCGGTACAGGGCCATCACGCCCACGGCAGAGCCAGCACCGGCGGCCAACCCGAGGACAACGTCGGATCTGATGTATTGAGCACCAACCATCATGGCCACCACAGCGATCACCGGCACACCGACCCACTGTGACCATGCTGCAACGGCAAACGGATTCGTACGACGCGACGCGACGCCACCGAAGAAGTCTGCGCTGCCGACGAGACCGATGGATACCAGGACGAGTACGAGGATGTCACCGCTCATGCGGCGCCTCGGGTGTTCGCAATCGTCATCGGAGCATGCGACGTGGCCGACGAACGCGCCGGACCACCATCGCAGCGCCCGGTGACTACAACCTCAGCTGAAAACATGTGCCGTCGTCCTTGTGGTGAAGGATGTGCTTGCCGGAAGGGCCGGGCACATCAGACCTCGCGGATGCCTCGGCATAGTAGCCGTCGGTTTCGCCCGTCTTCGTCCCTCGAATCGGCCACCCCGTACCCTGCTTACGATGGTGCCACGGCAACCAGCACGAGGCATGAATTGTGATGAATCTCCCCACTTCCCGCAACCACAACCATCCCGATTGCCGCCGATGACCCGATCGCTCACCGCACACCTGGTCGCCGACACGAAATGTCTGCTCGGCGAGAGCCCTTACTGGGACGAACAATCGGGGGAGTTGGTCTGGATCGACATCGACGCGTCGGTTCTCCACCGCTACTCGGACACGGTCGGCGTTGCTTCCTCGAAGGTGCCGAACGAAACCACGTTTGTGGCAGCCTCGCTCGACGGGGGCGTCGTGGCCGCCCATCCTCATGGTGTGGATCACGTGGCGCTCGATGGCTCGACGCGGTCGATTGTGCCGGGATGGCTCGATGCCGGCTCATCGAGGACCAACGACGGTGCAGTCGATGCCCTCGGCAGGCTGTGGGTGGGCTCGACCACGCGGGACCGACAGCCTGCGAGCGGGGGCATCGGCGTGATCATCGACGGCATCTGGCATCAGCGCATGACCGACCTGACCCTGCCGAACGGCATCGGTTGGTCCCCCGACGGTCGAACCATCTACTACGTCGACACGTTCGCGGGGACGATCTGGAGCGCACCGTTCGACCCCGATGGTGCGATGCTCGGGCCCTCACAGCCGTTCGTTGCTATGGCGTTGGACGACGGATACATCGACGGCATTGCGATCGACATCGCAGGCAATGTGTGGGCCGCTATCTGGGGTGGGAATGCCGTGCTCTGCTTCGACCCCTCGGGATCCGTCATCCGACAGGTTGAGGTGACCGCACCCAAGGTGACCAGCTGTGCGTTCAGCGGAGAAACCCTCTTCATCACCACCGCAGACCCCGACGGCACCGACCCGCAGGGTTCCGGAGGGCTGTTTGCGGTCGAGGTGGGTATCGCGGGGGTACCGGTCGCGCCGTGTGCACTCACGGCACCCTGATCCGGCTCTGCTCGCGGCGTCCGCAAACCTCCCATACAGAGGAGCCGACCCATTCGGATCGGCTCCTCCATCTGGTTGTCCGTTTTTTCGGGTCCGGAGCGACCCTGGTGCCCTTACTAGAAGACGATCAGCCCTCGTGAGAGTTCACCGGCTGCAAGCGCGCGGAAGGCTTCGTCGGCCTCGTCGATGTCGTACCGCTTCGTCACCAGGTCTTCGACCTTGAGAAGCCCTGCCATCGCGAGCTCGACCATCCGCGGGAATTCGACGGTCGGATTGCCCGACCCGTAGCGAGATCCTCTGATCTGACGCTCGCCTCCGAGCAGAAGCCGCGGATCAATGGAAATCGTCGCACCGCTCGGGGGAGCGCCAACGATCACCTCCACACCCCTCTTCGCCAGCACGGTCAGACCCTGCTCCATGGCTTGCGTGTTGCCGACTGCAACGATGCTCGCGTCGACCCCTTCACCAGCGATCTTCTTGATCGCCTCGGCGAGGTCCTCCTTGGCAAGGTTGATCGTGTGCGTGGCACCGAAGTGACGGGCATATTCGAGTTTCGAATCGAGGACATCGATGCCGATGATCGGATAGGCGCCCGTGATGGCTGCACCCTGGACCGCGTTGAGACCGATGCCGCCGCATCCGAAGACGGCAACACTCTGGCCCGCCTTGACCTGCGCTGTGTTGACGACCGCACCGAACCCGGTGGTGACCGAACAACCGATCAGGGCCGCGAGGTCGAGCGGGAAGTCCTTGTCCACGCCAACGGCTGCCGCTTCGGGGACGACGATGTGCGGACCGTATGTCGAGGGACCGTAATGGTGGACCGGCTCGCCATCCTTGTGGAATCGTGTTCCACCTGATCCGTATGCCTGCCCGAAAGCGGGAACATTGAGGCACAGACCCGGGTAGCCGATATCGCAGTACTTGCAGCCGCCGCAGTCGGGAGCCCATGAGACGATGACGTGATCACCGGGCTTGAGGCGGTTGCACCCTTCGCCGACCGACTCAACGACACCCGATCCCTCGTCACCGAGGATGATCGGCAGCGGAACCCCCGAGTGTGAGCCGTCGTATGCGTGGAGGCAACTGTGGCAGACGCCACTGGCGGCCATCTTCACCCGGACCTCGCCCGGACCTGGATCGTCCAGGTCGATTTCGAGCATCTCCATGGGCTGGTTCGGCTGGATCAGAACCGGTGCTGTGATCTTCATGTGGGTTGTGTCCTTTCGCCCCGGTTCCGGGGCATTCGTCTGCGTGGTGCTGTTGGTGTTCGAATCGAGCTTGTGAAATGTGCGTGGTGACGTCCTGACTGTCCGGCGTCCCGGTGTGCTCAGGCCTCGAGACCGACAGACCTCGCCGACGCAATCAGCGCCGCCGTATACGGATCCGAGGGGTTGGAGAACACTTCAGGCATCGGACCGGAATCAACGATCCTGCCGTCCTTCATCACGATGACCTGTTCACAGACCCGACTGATCACAGCGAGGTCATGTGACACCATCACGAGGGTCAGCCCGAGGTCCGCGCGAATCCTCATCAGCAGGTTGAGCACCTGGGCCTGAACCGAAACATCAAGTGCACTGGTCGGTTCGTCTGCGTACAGGACCTCAGGAGACACCGACAGGGCCCGAGCCACGCCGATGCGTTGCAGCTGGCCACCGGAGAGTTGATGTGGATTCCTCGGGAGGACCTCACCGGTCAAACCGACGAGCTCGAGCCAGCCGGTCATTTCGTCCACTGACGGTTTGCGCTTCTCGATTGCACGAACGGGTTGGCTCAGGGAACGACCGATGCTCATGCGAGGGTCGAACGAGCGACGCGGGCTCTGGAAGATGATCTGGTTCCGGCTCCGCAGTGTGCGGGGATCTTTGGCGAGCCAGTCCTTGATGTCCCGACCGTCAAAACTCACATCACCCTTCTGATGTGTGAGCAGACCACACAAGATCCGGACAAGCGTCGACTTCCCCGAACCAGACTCGCCCACGAGCCCGACCGATGACTTGCTCTCGATCGAGAGATTCAGGTCCTTGAGCGTCCACTCGGGTTCCCCGCGTCCCCGGGCGGTCGGATACTGGAAGTGCAAACCCTTCGTTTCAACGAGCGCCATCGTGAGCTCCTTGGATGTCGACGGAAACCCCCACCGGGTTCCAACACTTGAACGTGCGACCGTCCGGCAGCTCCGTGATCGGAGGGGATTCGGCACAGGCTGTGGTCTCGGATCCGCACCGTCCCCGGAACCGGCAACCGGACGGGAACCGGCCGAGCGCAGGAACCGAACCGGGGATCACCTGGAGCTGCTGATTGACGATATCTGCGAGATGATCGTTCTCGGCAATTCCGGGGTTGGCCGCTACCAATGCCTGCGTATACCGATGGTGCGGGTTGCTGATGACGTCCTGGGTCGGGCCGTATTCGACAAGATGCCCGCCATACACGACGGCGACGGTATCGGTGATGGAACGGATGACACCAAGGTCATGACTCACGAACAGGAGCCCCATGTTGCGAGAGATGCTCAGGTCGCGGATCAGGTCGAGAATCTCGTTCTGGACCGTGACGTCAAGAGCGGTTGTCGGCTCGTCCGCGATCAGCATCGTCGGATAGCACGCGATCGCTATCGCGATGAGAACCCGCTGCTGTTGTCCACCCGACAACTGGTGCGGGTAGCGCCGCAACAGGGTCTCGGGTTCAGGCAGCTGGACCTGGTTGAGCAATTCGAGCACGCGCTCGTTGACCTGCTCCTTGGGGAGATCCATGTGGAGGTTGATCGCCTCGGCAACCTGCTTGCCGATGCGCATCATCGGGTTGAGCGCCTTGGCCGGGTCCTGGAAGATGAACCCGACATTGCTACCGCGAACGGATGCAAGTTCGGTGCTGTCGAGTTTGGTCAGATCCTGACCGCCGAACATCACCGACCCGGTGACCACCGCCTCAGGGGGCTGAAGACCCACGATGCTCGTGGCCGTCATGGTCTTGCCCGAACCGGATTCCCCGACGATGCCGAGGCGCTGGCCAGCAGAGACATCAAGCTTCTCGATGTCCACGATCATATGTGGACCGATGCTCACGGTCAGGTTTCGTATCTCCAACATCTACATCAGCCCCGATCGTGACGACTGCTGTGGATCGAGCACGGTTCGCAGGCCGTCACCAAGCAAGTTGAACCCGAGCACCGTCAAAACGATTGCCACTCCTGGGAAGAACATCAACGATGGCGCTGCCTCAAGCAGTGGCTGTGACTCCTGGAGGAGCCGTCCCCATGAAGCCGTCGGTGGCTGTGCACCGACACCGAGGAACGCGAGTGCTGCCTCGATGAGAATCGCGGCTGCGAACATGACCGAGCCGAGCACGATCAAGAGCGGTGCGATGTTCGGTGCGACATGGTGGAACAACACGTACCACTTACCCCGCCCGTACGCATAGGCGGCCTCGACGTAGTCGAGCGCAAGAATCTGACGTGCGGGGCCGATGGTCACTCGTGCGGCAATCGGGATGAACCAGAAGATGATCGCAAAGATTGCGGCGCGCACGCCCGGTCCGGTCGAAGCCGCAAGCACGAGAGCGATCAGGATGCCGGGCAATGCGACACCGACGTCGATGCCTCGCGAGAGCACATTGCGCCACCGTGGTCCCGAACCCGCAGTGATCAACCCGAGAACGGCACCGATCACAAGTGCGGTGGTCGTGGCGAGGAGACTCACAAACAGTGAGTTTCGCGCCCCGACCATGAGCTGAGTGAGGACATCACGACCGAACTTGTCCGTACCGAACAGGTAACCGGGACTGCCCGGGGGCAGCAATCGATCCCGGACGACGATCTTGAACGGATCGTACGGCGTCCAGAAGAACGACACGATGACCACGACCACGAACGACCCCACGAGGAATGCCCCGACGTGAAGCGGCAGGGGAAGGCTCTTGAAACGCCGCCACAGACTCGGCTTGGGCGCCGGCTTGAACGTGTCGGGAACGGTCAGGACACCGACGGTCGCCAGGCCATCATCTTCGACGGCAGCCGATTCGTCTTTCAGGTTCTCATCAGACAACGGCGGCACCCCCTTGCTTGTCTCGGATTCGTGGATCGATGAGGACATATGCGATGTCCATCAAGAAATTCATGATGAGGATCATCAGCATGATGACCAATATGAGCGATTGGACGACGATGACCTCACGTGCGAGCACCGACGTCACCAGAAGCCGACCGATACCGGGGATGACGAACACGTTCTCGATCACCACTGCGCCCGCCATCAGAGATCCGAACTGGAGCGTTCCGACGGTGACGAGCGAGACCGAGGCATTGCGCAGTCCATGTACCCGTGCAGCGCCCGAGCGCGTTCGGCCCTTGGCCATGGCCGTACGTATGAAGTCCTCGCTCATGACGTCCAACATCGCTGACCGGACATATCGGATGAGCACAGACGTGATACCAAGCGCAAGGGCAACCGTCGGCATGATGAGACGTTGGATGGACCCGCTGAGATCAGTGAACGGCGATACGAAGCCACCGGTGGGCAACAAGCCGAGTCGGATGCCGAACACCACAACGAGAAGCAGCCCAGCCCAGAACGCTGGGATGGCGATTCCGATCTGGCTCAGCACGTCGAGGAAGCCAGCCCGAATGGTTTTGGAGTGGATGGCTGAATACGTTCCGAAGAACAACGCGAGCGGTATCGCCAAGAAGAGGGATCCGAATGTCAACAAGAGCGTCGGGGCGAGTCGACGGAGGATCTCGTCGAAGATGTCAAAGCGTGCGGCGTAGGAATTACCCAGGTCACCGGTGACGACGCCACCGAGCCAGCTCACGTACTGCACGAACAAGGGGTCGTTGAGGCCCAATTGCTCTCGTAACGCTTCGACCGCTGCCGGATTCGCATTCTCGCCGGCGATGATGAGGGCGACGTCGCCTCCGATCGAATGCAGGAGGAGGAATACCGCCAACGAGCCGATGAAGGCCGCCATTAGCAGGGAGACCACTGATCTGATGATTACACGAGTCACCGCGTTCCTCTCTCCTCAACAACACACCCGTTGATTCCGACCGATCTGGGTGAAGACCGGCGTCGAACCAATCCCGGGATGTGCCCAGACGTGACCGGTGGGTTCCGCCAGTTCGCTGGCGGAACCCACCCGTCTGTCGTGCTACGCCTCATGCATCACATGTGGCGTAATCGTTCGTTATCAGCTACTCCACTTCGCGTTCCGGACGTCGATGTGGACCTCGGGGAATCGGTGGTCGAGCAGGCCGACCAAGTCATCACGTGACAACTGTGGAACGACTGGGTTCTTCGTTGCGAAGATCCATCCCTGTTCCATGACGTAGCGAGTCAGAGCCTCTTGGGCTGCGACGTACTCGTCGTAGTCAAGGATGCTGTCGACAGCGTCGATCATTGCGTCCATTTCCTCGTCACAGGGTCCTTCCGCATCACGGAAGGGCTGACGTCCACCGCCACACCGGTACTGCTCAAGGACGGCACCACTGGTGATCTGGAAGATCTCGTAGTCGCCCTGAGTGTTGGTCTGGTCAAGCCACGTTGCCAGGTCCTGGCTCCGCAGTTCGATGTCGATACCGATCTCGGCCATCTCAGCCTGGAACAGCTGAGCCATGACCGTGTGCCACGCAACGTTTGCGAACGGGAAGTCGAACGTCAGGTCCGTAGCACCCGCCTCTGCGAGCAACGCAATCGCCTTCTCAGGATCGTACGGATATGCACAATCCTCGAAGTCCCACGGCACACCGTTCGGCACTGCCATGTTGCAGGTCGGAATGGCAGTTCCATTCGTTGCTGCATCGATGTGCGACTGACGATCATGGCCATACTGGATGGCCTGACGGATACGGATGTCGCTGAAGGCTTCGACCTTCGGGTTGAGGGCCCAGTAGGACACTTCAGATCCGGGGATCAGGTCGAGCTTGAACCCGTCCGTATCACCGATCGTGAACACACGGTCCATGCCTTCACCGATGACCGACGCAACCATGTCCAGATCGCCGGCGAGCAGCGCGTTCAGAGCAGCTGTCTCATCCGGGATGAAACGCTGGACAACCGTTTCGAAATACGGAAGGTCTCCCCAGTAATCGTCGAAACGGTGGAGGGTCACATCCTGATCGATTCGGTACTCACCAAAGGTGTACGGACCGGTGCCGATCACGACGGTCGCCGCATCGTTCTCCTCGAAGAAGTTCTCCGGAACCACGATTCCCGAGCGCTGTGTCAAACCAGTGAGGAATCGCTGGCTCGGCGCTTCAAGCGTGATGGCCACGGTGTAGTCGTCAATCGCTTCAACGTTGACAACCGGTACGAGTGGCCCAGAAACCCTGGAGACCTCGGACTCGGCGTTCTTGTTCAACGAGTAGACAACATCTGCTGACGTCATGTCAGATCCGTCGTGGAACTTCACGCCCTCTTTCAGGTTGAGCGTGTAGGTCAACCCATCGTCACTGACTGACCATGATTCGGCCAGCAGCGGCTGGGCGGAAGCGTCACCGGCAGCTTGCGCCAGCGTCTCCCACACGTTGATGAGCAGCGGAGCAGAAACGGCCGTCAGGCCCGTCTCCCAGTAGTTCCAGTTTGGTGGCTCCTGGGGGTACGAGTATGTCAGGGTCGTCCCGCGAGGGTCGTCCACCGCAACAGTCGTATCCGTTCCTGCGGTTGTCGTGTCTGTGGAGTCATCGGATGAGCTGCAGGCCGCGGCCAGCATCATCATCGCAATGACTAATGCGACAAGGCGATAGAGCTTCGCCCGTCGCTTCGGTCGTTCGGTCATAGGGTCCTCCCGTTTGCGCACATGCAAAAATGCAGGTATCGGATATCCTGCACTGAATCCAATATACTCACAGAATCATGGAGTGTCGAATCGTCCCGAACGTATCGCTCGATTTGCGTATACACGAGCATGGACGAACGTGTGGATTCGATTTCGCGAGCTCGGTTGACCAACCGGTGACCGACCCACCAACCAACATGGGAGAGAGTTGATGGACATCACGTCCAACATGTTTGATCTGACGGGGAAGACTGCCCTGGT
>CBDUOH010000034.1:0-22321 GCA_965368815.1 uncultured Acidimicrobiia bacterium | reverse complement strand
CGCTGAGATTCTCGCGACGTACGGTGCGGATCTGACAACCGCAGATCTGGTTGACGCTTCCGAGCCCTGGCCAAGCCATGACCCAAGCAAGCTCGGAATGGTGTTGCAGGCAATCGCACGATGACATCCAGGAGTAGATACATGAAGGTAGCCATCAATGGATTCGGACGGATCGGGAGGAACTTCTTCCGTGCCGCCAAGGGGGGATCGATTGCAGCAGATCTCCGCAAAGCACTGTCACAAGTGGACATCAAGGACTCGGACTCCCTCGCGAACGCATGGCGGGGTGTGGTCGGGTCACTCGAAGGGATCGACATCGTCGCAATCAACGACCTCGGAGATGTCTCGATGAATGCCCATCTCCTCAAGTACGACACCGTGCACGGCACCTACCCGGGGTCCGTCGAGGTCGTCGACGGTGACATCGTCGTGGACGGCGACCGATTCAAGGTCTTCGCGGAGCGCGATCCTGAACAGCTCCCTTGGGGTGAACTCGGTGTCGATGTCGTGATCGAGTCGACCGGTGTGTTCCGCACGCACGCGGCAGCGTCCAAGCACCTCGCCGCCGGAGCCAAGTATGTCATCGTGTCCGCACCGATGGGAGATCCCGACGTGTCGATCGTCCTGGGAGTCAATGACGATGCCCTCGACCTCGACAAGCACCGCATCATCTCGAATGCATCGTGCACCACGAATTGCCTGGCGCCCATGGCAAAGGTCCTCGACGAGGCGTTCGGCATCGAGCAGGGCATGTTCACCACCGTGCACGCCTACACGAACGACCAGAGCCTGTCCGACGTCATGCACAAGGATCCTCGCCGCGCGAGGGCCGCTGCGCAGAACATCATCCCGACCGATACCGGAGCGGCATCCGCCGTCGGGAAGGTACTGCCGAGCCTGAACGGGAAGCTGTCGGGTACGGCCCTTCGGGTGCCCGTCGTCGATGGCTCGATCACCGACCTCGTTGCAACCGTGTCCCGGCCGACCACGGTCGAGGAAGTCAATGCCGCATTGAAGGCGGCCGCAGACGGGCCCTTGCGGGGGATCGTCCGATACACGGAGGATCCGATTGTTTCATCCGACATCGTCGGAGACCCCCATTCGGTCATTGTCGACGGGCTTTCGACGATCGTCTCGGGCAACGCCGTGAAGATCTTCGGCTGGTACGACAACGAATGGGGATACTCGAGCCGGCTCGTCGACCTCTGTCGCAAACTTGCCTGAGTCGTTCCCGACGCTCGATGATCGGGATCTGACGGGGGCTACGGTCCTCGTCAGATCCGATCTCAATGTGCCGCTTGAGAACGGTCAGGTGGCGGACGATTTCCGCATTCTCACGAGTCTGCGCACCATCACCGAGGTGCACAGGGAGGCAGATCGGGCGGTGGTGATGAGCCACCTCGGTAGACCGTCCGGAATTGATGCTTCGCTGAGTCTGCGTCCGGTGGCTGAACGCCTTGGTGAATTGAGCGGCCTCGAGGTGGTGCTCGCTCCGACTGTGGTGGGGGACGAGGCCGCCGCGACGATTGCTTCGGCGCCACCGGGGGCCGTCGTGATGCTTGAGAACACTCGCTTTGAACCGGGGGAGTCCAAGAACGATCCCGACCTCGCTGACCGGATGGCGTCGCTTGCCGATGTGTTCGTCAACGACGCGTTCGGGACCGCACACCGGGCCCACGCGTCGAATGTCGGGATCGCCGAGCGGCTGCCCTCGGCTGCCGGCCGTCTGCTCGAATCCGAACTCAAGGCGTTCGACCGTCTGCTCGAGGGCGGGTCGCATCCGTACGTGGTCGTGATGGGCGGTGCGAAGATATCGGACAAACTCAAGGTGATCGAGAACCTGCTCCCGAAAGTGGATCTGATGTTGGTCGGCGGTGGCATGTGCTTCACCTTGCTCCAGGCCGCGGGATTCACGGTCGGCTCCTCGCTTGTCGAGGAGGACATGCTCGACACCGTGGAACAGCTCCTCGCATCCGAACACGGGGACAAACTCGTGTTGCCGCGCGACGTCGTGATAGCCGATCGGTTTGCCGCCGACGCCAACACACAGGTCGTACCGATCAACGCGATACCTGATGGCTGGATGGGACTCGATATCGGCCCTGTCACGATGAAGCGATTCGGCGGTGCTGCGAGGGAAGCACAAGCTGTGTTCTGGAACGGACCGATGGGTGTCTTTGAATGGGAGCCTTTCCGGGCGGGAACCGAAGCCGTTGCCGCAGCCGTGGCGGCGAGTACCGGATACACGGTGATCGGTGGGGGGGACTCGGTTGCGGCGATCCGTATGCTCGGTATGGAATCTGACGTCGCACATGTATCGAGCGGCGGGGGTGCAGGGCTGGCGATGCTTGAGGGGTCGCCGCTCCCGGGTGTTGAAGCGTTGAAGAGGAGTCGCGATGAGTCGTAAGAATCTGATGGCAGGCAACTGGAAGATGAACGCCAACCATCTCGAAGCCATACAGATGGTCCAGAAGCTGAGCTATCGGCTCGACCTTCCCGACTACCAGCGCGTCGATGTCGTGGTCTGCCCGCCGTTCACCTCGCTGAGATCCACCCAGACCGTCATCGAGACGGACCATCTGCCCATTCAACTTGGCGCGCAGAACGTCGACTGGCACGACAACGGTGCTTTCACCGGTGAGGTCTCGCCATCGATGCTTGCAAAGCTGGGTGTCCGGTATGTGATCGTGGGGCATTCCGAGCGTCGCGAGCTCTTCGGCGAGACGAACGAGATCGTCAAGAAGAAGCTTCGTGCGGTGCTCGCAGCGGAAATGACACCGATTCTGTGCGTCGGCGAGACAGAAGCCGAACGTGAGGCGGGTGAAGCGGAGTCGAAGGTGACCACGCAGGTGACCGAAGGTCTGGCAGGTCTTGGCGGCGAGGAGATCGCGTCCATGGTCATCGCCTACGAGCCGATCTGGGCCATCGGCACCGGTCGAACGGCGACCGCCGACGACGCAGGCGCCATGTGTTCGCACGTCCGCCGGACCGTGCGCGAGATTGCATCGTCGGCAGCCGATGACGTTCGGATTCTGTACGGTGGCTCGGTGAATCCGGGCAACATCGCAGGTCTGATGGCAAAGCAGGACATCGACGGTGGTCTGGTGGGCGGTGCCTCGCTCGACCCCGATGCGTTCGCGTCGGTGGTGCGGTACTGGGTGTGAGTCGATGACGGACTACCGACTTCGGTGCGAGTTCGATGTTCTCCGCCGCATCGGGTGGTCCGACGAGGAACTCGGTATCCACATCGACGACGTCTTCGAACGACTCCGTCAGAGCACCGAGGTCAGGGCCATCGAGACCGAAGCTGATCTCGACACAGGCAGGGTGATGTTGGATCTCTCGGTGCGGTCGTGGGAACCCAATCGGAACATGCATGCCCGGACGATTCTGTCGATCGCGATCAGAGCTGCGGGAGCCCGCCACGAGGGCATCCTTCCCATGTCCGACGAATCGAAACTGATGGGGAGCAAGCAGGCCGCATGGTCGGCGCTGCGTGGCGCGACGTGGAGGTTGCGCAGAGCCGATCTCGAGGAATTCGTGGAATGCTGAATCCCCTAATGTGGCCCCATGCCTGAACACAAACTCGTTCTCCTCAGACACGGCCAGAGTGAATGGAATCTCACCAACGTCTTCACCGGGTGGACGGATGTGCCCCTCACCGAACAGGGCCGCGTCGAGGCGGCGCAGGCAGGCGAGCTCATGGCTTCCGAAGGGCTCGATTTCGACGTGGTCCACACGTCGGTACTGAGCCGGGCGATCGAAACCGCGAATATCGCACTCGGAGCCATGGATCTCGACTGGTTGCCGGTGCAGCGCCACTGGCGCCTCAATGAGCGTCACTACGGGGATCTGCAGGGGAAGAACAAGAAGGAGATGGCCGATTCCGTCGGGCTCGAGCAAGTGACGATCTGGCGCCGCTCGTACGATGTGCGTCCTCCGGACCTGCCGCGCGACGATTCCCGGCATGCCGCGAACGATCGACGATATGCCGACCTCGCCCCTGAGCTGATCCCGTCATCGGAGTGCCTTGCCGACGTCGTCGACCGGATGCTTCCGTACTGGTATGACAACATCGTCCCGGATCTCATGCGCGGCCGGACGGTCCTCGTCGTGGCCCACGGCAACAGCCTTCGGGCCCTGGTCAAGCATCTCGACGGGATCCCCGACGATGAGATTGCGGCGATGAACATCCCTACGGGTATCCCACTGCTGTATCACCTCGACAGGAGACTGCGGCCGGTCTCATCGTCCTATCTCGGTGACGAAGAGGCGGCCCGAGCCGCGGCAGAGGCAGTCGCACGGCAGGCAGGCGGCTGAGGCGTCCGGCGCTGTGCCCCCGCTCGATCTGGTCCGATCGGGTACCGGTTTCGCCAGACCGACGCTCGACGACCGAGGGCGCATCGAGCGCTCGTTGCCCGAGAACGTCGAGGCTCAGCTCGCTGAACATCGCAACTCGAAAATTGTCCGAGTGCTCAAAAAACCCCACAACCCTTACCGCGAAGCGTCTGGAGCCGTTCCGGCGCGATCCCGTGTGTCAGGGCAATGCGCGCAACTAGTTGCAGTAGCGCACGGTAGTCGCCATACTTCCGACCGATTGGGCCCGTCTCGTACGCGGGTCCAGGTGCGAGAAAGGTACGTACGTTGCTAGATGGAATCGTCTCTGTTCTTCACCTGCTTCTTTCGCTGGCGCTGATCTTCCTCATCCTGCTTCATGCAGGGCGGGGCGGCGGCATGTCCGACATGTTCGGCGGCGGAATGAGTAGTGGGAACGTAGGAGGCTCGACTGTTGTCGAGAAGAACCTGGATCGCCTGACCGTGATCCTTGCCGTCTCGTTTGCTACATCCACGTTCTGGTTGACGTGGCTCTTGGCTTCCTGAACCGATTCTTTCGGATCAGGTCAATGTGCGCACCAGCGCTTACTAAGGAGGCAAAACCTTGAATCGATTGTGGCGCAGCCGCAAGGTGACGTTCATGGTGCTTCTCATTGCTTTCGCTCTTGTAGCGGCAGCATGTTCCTCGTCAGAGGGCGGAGATGACACCACGACGACCACTGAGGCTTCAACAGATACCACAACTACAACGGCAGCCCCCGACACAACCACAACCACTGAGCCTGCGCTTGCGCGGCCATACGGTGGTGAGGCGATTGTCGGAGACAGCCAGGAGCCCCCAACCCTGAACGCATTCCTTCCTGGCGGTGACAACTTCATCGTCTCGATCGTGGGTCAGGGTTACGCGGCGGGTGTCCAGGAGATCTCAGGCTTCACGCTTGAGCTCATCCCTGAACTCGTCACGGAGCTCCCAACAGCGGGGAACGGCGGCGTTGTCACCAACGACGACGGCACCATGACTGTGAAGTACACCATTAAGGACGAAGCTGTCTGGGCAGACGGAACTCCTATCACTGGTGACGACTTCCAGTTCACGCTGGACACCATCATGAATGAGGACTACCCGATCGTTCGGACCAACTACGAAGACATCGTGTCTACAGAAGTTGGCGAGAAGACCTTTGAGTTCACGTTGGCAGCCCCAACCGTGATCTTCGAGTTCATGTTCGGTGAGATCATTCCCAAGCACGATGTCGAAGGCACCGACTTCGTCAACGACTACAACGACGCCCGGTGGGTATCCGCCGGTCCGTTCCAGTTGAAGGAATGGGCGAAGGGTGAGCGGATCACGCTTGAGCGGAACCCGAACTACTGGAAGATCGACGAGGAGACGGGGCAGCAGCTCCCTTACCTCGACGAAGTCACCTTCCGGTTCATCGGTGAAACTGAAGCACTGATCAACGCCTTCAAGGCACGTGAGCTTGACATCATCAACCCGGACCCGAACACCGAGAACATCGAAACCCTCCAGGCTCTTGAGCCAGAAGGTGCCGCTGTCGAGGTGCTCAATGGCCCCGTCTGGGAGCACCTTGCTTTCCAGTTCGCGGACAGCCGGTTTGAGCGCAACGAGAACTCCTGCACGGAGAGCTACAACATGCGACTGGCAGCAGCCCAGGCCGTCAACAGGACCGTCTTCACGGACGAAATCCTCGCTGGCCAGGTCGAGCCGCTCTCTTCGTACGTTGATGCATTCTCCCCAACCCTGTCACAGGGTGCTTGGGACCAGTACACGTTCGACCCAGCAGCCGCTGCTGAGTCCTACGCCGCTGCTGTTGCCGAAACAGGCAAGGAATGCTCGTTCGTCTTCTCGACGACGTCGAACAACGCTGCTCGCGTGACGCTCTCTGAGCTGATGTCGGACATGTTCGCCGCAGCAGGGATTCCCTATGAGAACGACCTTGAGGACAGCCAGCTGTTCTTCGGTGAAACGTTCGACGGGGCCCTCTGGGATCTTGGTGAATGGGCATGGGTCGGTTCACCCGGCCTCGCGGGCCTCGTGAGCATTCACGACGTCTGGGACCCAGAAGCACCACTGCCCGATGGCGACAACGTCTACAGCTGGGGTGTCCCAGGTTCGGCGGTTGAAGGTTCAGAGGCAACACTTCGGTACGCCGAAGTCCGTGACGCCATGAACGCAACCGTGGATGAGGGTGAACTGATTGCTCTCATCAACGAAGCTGAGAACCTGCTTGCAGACAACCTTGTCTTCATCCCGCTGTACGCCCGTCTCGTGACGGCTGCGGTGTGGGCTGATGAGATTGGCAACTTCAAGCACAACCCGACGCAGGCAAGCCACACTTGGAACATGGAGTACTGGTACCGCACCGACGCATAGTCGAGGCATATCAGTCACTGCAATGTGACAGTGTCGGAAAGGGAGCCCTCCGGGGCTCCCTTTCCTTGTGTCTGCCGATTGGTGTTCGGTGTCGGCGACACCTGTTGCGACCGTCGGAAGCGCTCATTGCAGCGGCCGAGGCCGGTGGTTAAGATTCCTTAACTCGCTGACTGCTGGAGGCACCCGATGTTTGCGTACGTTGCTCGACGGCTCGTGTACGGCGTCATCACGCTCATCGCTTTGAGCATGGTGGTGTTCGGGTTGCTGCAGGCGTCGGGTGGTGGGCCGCTCGACAGGCTGCGTCTGAATCCGAGGATGCAGGACATCATTGCCGAGCTCACCGAGTTGTGGGGGCTCGATCGGCCGATCTATGAGCAGTACCTCACCTGGCTCAAGAACTACGTCACGCCACAGGACTTCAGCATGAACAACGCCCTGCCTGTGATTGCAATTGCCGTTGCCGGGGTCGCCACCGTTGCGATCGTCCGGTACATGACGACACAGTGGAGGGGCGCCGTTGTGCTGAGTGCGTGGATGGTGGCCTTGGTTGTCGCAGTCTCGAACATGACGATCCGGTTCAACTGGGGTGTCTCGTTCCAGGGTGGCGGTGATGTGTGGGATCTCGTGTTCTCCCGTGCCGGTGCCACGTTCCGGCTTGGTCTGGCCGCGCTGGCGATTGCGCTTGCCATCGGGATCCCGCTTGGGATCTATCAGGCGGTGCGCCAGTATTCGTTCTTCGATCAGCTCGGGACGGTCGGTGCGTTTCTTGCGTTCTCGACGCCGATCTTTGTCGTCGGTATCGGACTGCAGATCGTGCTTGCGCTCTACCTGGAGAAGTGGACCGGCGTCAAGGTCTTCTACGTGGCTGGCATGAACGATCCTGGCTATTCGAACATGTCGATGTGGGGCCAGGTGAAGGACACACTGCAACACCTGATGCTGCCGGCGTTGTCGATCGCGTTGATTTCGCTTGCCGCCTATGCACGGTTCCAGAGGGCATCGATGCTCGAAGTCCTGCATTCTGACTACCTGCGGACGGCGAAGGCGAAGGGCCTGCCGCGGCGCAAGGTGATCATCAAGCATGCTCTGCGCAATGCGCTCATTCCGATTGTGACGCTCGTTTCCCTCGACATCGCGTTCATCATCGGGGGCGCGATCATCACGGAATCGATCTTCGGCTGGCCCGGTCTCGGGTCGCTGTACATCACCGCGATCGGGACAGTGGACTACCCGGTGGTGATGGCGATCGTGATGATCATCGGGATCGGCATCGTCGTCATGAACATCGTCGCCGACATCCTCTATGGGGTACTCGACCCGAGGGTGCGCTACGAGTAGAGGCGGGATTCGGGCTGCACACGCGCACGTGGTCGACAGGTCGTGCCAGCTCGATGGTGCCGGTGCCGCACGGTGCGCACCGGCCAGATGAGAAAATCCAAGGAAGTGGCTGCATACTGCCATCCCCGGGCGGTATAGTTGAGTCGCCCGCGAAGCCGGAGGCAGACCTTGCTGGCATATATCACCAGACGAATCGTGTACGGAGTCGTCACCCTGCTCGCTTTGAGCATGGTGGTGTTCGGGTTGCTGCAGGCGTCGGGTGGTGGGCCGCTCGACAGGCTGCGTCTGAATCCGAGGATGCAGGACATCATTGCCGAGCTCACCGAGTTGTGGGGGCTCGATCGGCCGATCTATGAGCAGTACCTCACCTGGCTCAAGAACTACGTCACGCCACAGGACTTCAGCATGAACAACGCCCTGCCTGTGATTGCAATTGCCGTTGCCGGGGTCGCCACCGTTGCGATCGTCCGGTACATGACGACACAGTGGAGGGGCGCCGTTGTGCTGAGTGCGTGGATGGTGGCCTTGGTTGTCGCAGTCTCGAACATGACGATCCGGTTCAACTGGGGTGTCTCGTTCCAGGGTGGCGGTGATGTGTGGGATCTCGTGTTCTCCCGTGCCGGTGCCACGTTCCGGCTTGGTCTGGCCGCGCTGGCGATTGCGCTTGCCATCGGGATCCCGCTTGGGATCTATCAGGCGGTGCGCCAGTATTCGTTCTTCGATCAGCTCGGGACGGTCGGTGCGTTTCTTGCGTTCTCGACGCCGATCTTTGTCGTCGGTATCGGACTGCAGATCGTGCTTGCGCTCTACCTGGAGAAGTGGACCGGCGTCAAGGTCTTCTACGTGGCTGGCATGAACGATCCTGGCTATTCGAACATGTCGATGTGGGGCCAGGTGAAGGACACACTGCAACACCTGATGCTGCCGGCGTTGTCGATCGCGTTGATTTCGCTTGCCGCCTATGCACGGTTCCAGAGGGCATCGATGCTCGAAGTCCTGCATTCTGACTACCTGCGGACGGCGAAGGCGAAGGGCCTGCCGCGGCGCAAGGTGATCATCAAGCATGCTCTGCGCAATGCGCTCATTCCGATTGTGACGCTCGTTTCCCTCGACATCGCGTTCATCATCGGGGGCGCGATCATCACGGAATCGATCTTCGGCTGGCCCGGTCTCGGGTCGCTGTACATCACCGCGATCGGGACAGTGGACTACCCGGTGGTGATGGCGATCGTGATGATCATCGGGATCGGCATCGTCGTCATGAACATCGTTGCCGACGTGATGTACGGAGTGATGGACCCAAGGGTCCGCTATGAGTGACGGGACACACTCGATGCATGATCCCGAAGACGGTCCAATGGTGATAGAGAACGAGGGCCTCGGCGTAGCGCTCGTAGAAGCCGAGGGTCTCGCGGTCGAACCGATCACGCAGTGGGACCTGTTCTCCACCCGGCTCCGACGACACAGTCTCGCGATGGTTGCCACGGTGTTCATCGTGGTACTCCTTGCGATCATCCTCGTGGCACCCCTGATGCAGTCCGCCGGTTGGATCGATCCCCCGACCAAGAGCCTCATCGACGACAACGGACGAATTCTCACCAACATCGAGCCACGTGGTGGATCGGACAGCGTGTTCTACAACGAGTTCCAGGGCAGTCAACAGATTCTCGTACCTGCCTCGACAACGGCCCTGTGGTTTGGCTCGGACGACCTCGGCCGATCCGTGTTCTCCCGGGTCATATACGGCGGCCGTGCTTCGATGACCGTTGGGATCGTTGCCGGTCTTCTTGTCGCCGCGCTCGGTACGGTTGTTGGTTCGCTCGCCGGCTATTACCCCGGTGGTGTGGACCAGTCGCTGATGCGATTCACCGACCTGGTTCTCGGCCTGCCGCTCCTGCCAGTCGCGATCGTGGTCGGACGCATTCTTCCCGAGATCCAATTCCTGCCGTCGTGGGTGACCTCGGGTGCGATGGGTATCGCGCTCCTCATCGGGTTCTTGTCGTGGGGCGGCCTCGCACGTATCGTGCGCGCCGAATTCCTGTCTCTTCGGGAGAAGGAATTCGTTGAGGCGGCCCGAGCCGCGGGAGCCAATGACCGGCGTATCGTCTTCCGCCACATCCTTCCTAATGCCATGAGTCCGATCATCGTGCAAACGACGCTCATCATCGGCACAGCCATCATCGTGGAGGCAGCGCTCTCCTTCCTTGGTTTCGGGGTACGTCCCCCGACGCCGACCTGGGGAGCGATGGTCGCCGACGGCGGTCGCCTCGCTGTCCGTGGTTTCTGGTGGGGATTGGTGTTCCCCGGGTTTGCCCTCGTGTCGACGGTGCTCGCAATCAACTTCCTCGGTGACGGACTGCGAGACGCACTCGACCCGACGCAGACCATTGAGCGAAAGTAGGGATACGTGAGCGAGCCGCTTCTCTCCGTCAAAGACCTCCGCACGTACTTCTCGACCGAGGAGGGTGTCGTCAGGGCGGTGGATGGCATCTCCTTCGACCTCGCGCCGGGCGAGCGCCGTGGTGTGGTGGGGGAGTCCGGTTCCGGCAAGTCAGTGACGGCGATGTCGATCATGGGTCTCATCGAACCGCCGGCTGGCGAAATCGTCACTGGTGAGATCAACTTCGATGGCAAGAACCTGCTGTCTCTCGCCGAGGACGACATGCAGCGGATCCGAGGCGGCAGGATCGCAATGATCTTCCAGGACCCGATGACGGCGCTGAATCCTGTGTACACGATCGGTGACCAGCTGATGGAGACCATCGAGCTTCACCAGAAGGTGTCGTCCACCGAGGCGCGCCAGATAGCGATCGATGCGCTGGACGATGTGCAGATCCCGAGCGCAGCGACCAGGCTCGATGACTATCCGCATCAGTTCTCGGGCGGTATGCGTCAGCGGGTCATGATTGCGATGGGCCTGTCATGCAATCCCGACATTCTGATTGCCGACGAGCCGACCACAGCGCTCGACGTGACGACCCAGGCTCAGATCATGGATCTGATGCTGAAACTTGCCGAGGATCGTGGAACTGCCGTGTTGCTCATCACCCACGACCTTGGTGTGGTTGCGGGTTTCTGTGACACGGTGCAGGTGATGTACGCCGGAGGGATCGTCGAATCGGGCACCGCTGACGACATCTTCCACAATCCTCAACATCCATACACGTGGGGTCTGCTCGGGTCGATGACGCGGCTTGATGAAGCGCAGCAGGTTCGACTCCATTCGATCGCTGGGGCACCTCCGTCGGTCATCGATCTTCCGGCCGGCTGTCGTTTCCGGCCCCGATGTGAATTCGCCACGGAGGTGTGCGGCCGAGTGCTCCCGGCGCTCCGGCCGTCGGGCAACGAAGGCCAAACGGTCGCCTGCCACTTGGCGGATGACCTTGATCTCAAGGCGCTCTCGGTCCGTCACCGCGAGGTCGCACCCCAGGATGAGGTGGTTTCGTGAGCGACACGGTCGAGCAGGTCAACGCTTCGGATCCCTCGCAGCTGCCCGATGACATCATCATGCGGGTAAATCACCTGGTGAAGGAATTCCCGATCACCAAGGGCATCTTCTTCAAGAAGCAGGTCGGGGCGGTCCAAGCGGTGTCCGACATCTCGTTCGAGATTCGAGAGGGCGAGACGCTTGGTCTCGTCGGTGAGTCCGGCTGTGGTAAGTCCACGACAGCCCGGACCGTGCTCCGGCTGCTCGAGCCGACGTCCGGCGACGTGTACTTCCGGTCGAAGGAGCATGGTGTCGTCAACGTCGCCACGGCAGGTCGCTCCAAGCTTCGCGATGTCAGGGAGGAGATCCAGATCGTCTTCCAGGATCCGTACGCCTCGTTGAACCCTCGCATGACGGTCGCATCCATCATCGCGGAACCTCTCACGGTGCATGAGGAGGGTACGAAGCAGGAGCGGCTCAACAGGGTCAAGGAACTGCTCAAGACGGTCGGGTTGTCACCCGAGCACGCAAACCGTTACCCCCACGAGTTCTCGGGCGGTCAGCGCCAACGGATCGGCATCGCTCGGGCGCTTGCCCTTCGCCCGACCTTCATGGTGCTCGACGAGCCGGTGTCGGCCCTGGATGTCTCGATCCAGGCACAGGTGTTGAACCTGCTTGACGATCTCCAGGAGGAGTTCGGCCTCACTTATCTGTTCATCGCCCACGACTTGTCGGTCGTCCGGCACATCTCATCTCGGGTCGCGGTGATGTATCTCGGGAAGATGGTTGAACTCGCTGATCGCGACACGCTGTACGAACGCCCCATGCATCCTTACACGCATGCCCTGCTGTCGGCCGTGCCGATCCCCGATCCCACGATCGAGACGCAACGCGAGCGTATCCTGCTCGAGGGTGACATCCCCCACCCGTCCAATCCGCCGACGGGATGCCGGTTCAACACCCGCTGCCCTGCCGCAGTCAAGGGGGTCTGCGACGTCGACGAGCCAGAGTTCAAGGAGCTCGAACCGGACCACTGGGTCGCCTGTCACTACCCAGAAATCAAGCACGTCGTCTGATCGTTTGGGGTCCCGGCCGGTATAATCCCGGCTTCCGCGTCGGAGTGGCGGAATTGGTAGACGCGCTAGGTTGAGGGCCTAGTGGGCGAATAGCCCGTGGAGGTTCAAGTCCTCTCTCCGACACCAACAACCCCTTGGGCTCCACCCCTCGGGGTTGTTGCTCGTTCTGGTACTGGATGCCGCCGGATCGTGATCACCGGCGGCGGATCCACTGCCAGCGGGACTCTCGTGTCGACTGGGACGACGCGAGGACCTGGTTTGCCTCCCAACGCGAGCGCTCTGCCCGTGCGCGCGCCGAGAGCACCCGACGGTGGATCCTGTCGAGGGCTTCTTCCGCCTCGGCCACAACCGACCGCTCGGTGTCGGGCTCGAGCGACTCGAGATGTGTCTGGGCGTCGGCGAGCTGTTTCTCGAGCTTGCGCACCCGTTCGACATCCACCTCATAGGCGGCCTCAGCGGCGGCGAGTTCCTCGGCGATCCCACCGGCAGGGTCGGTGTTGAGAACCATCGGTGATCCCGCGTGGAAGGCTGCCGTGATGGGAAGGAGCTTCACCAGCTCCATCATGTCGGTCTCAAGAGGATCGACGATCGTCCCCTTTCTCAAATGCATGGGGGTGAGCACCAGGGTGGCATCCGATGTCGCCTCCAGGAGCCCGGCGCGCGACGGTGATGCCAGGATCGTGACATCCGCTTCGATGCGCGCCTCGTACAGCATCGAAGCGAGCTCCTCCTTGAGCTCCACCGGATTGCCAGCTGGCGCCGCCATCAGCCGGATGCGAGCCGACCGCCACTCCTCGTTCCGTGTGCACAGGTATGCCGCAAGGACGGCCAGCCGACCTGAATCGCTGTCCTCCCACAGGACGTCGATCCGACGCTCCTTGCGAGGTGTGTCCATGAAGCGCTGCCATCGGACCTCGTCCGTTGACAGGCTCATCACGCTCACGCCGAGGCGTGCGACATCGCGCACCGTGCGAACATAGGAAGCGGTCTTCGTCGGATCGTCCGATTCTGGCCATCCGAACAACGCGACATTCGACCGGAGTCTGCCGACGCCGAAGGATTGCACGATCACCGGGAGGGCTGCGAACCCGTCGCTGGCAAGGACGGTGCGCGCGTAGACATCGAGTTCGAGTTCATCGATCTCGCGCACGAGGTCTTCGTGCTCGGCGTCTGCCTCGATCCGCTTTCGGATCCCTTCCCCGGTCACGATGCGGAACGCTGCGGTGAGACCACTGTTTCCTTCGACCCACTTCGCAAACCTGAGGAGTCGCTCCCTGCGAGAGCGCTCCGCGGAGAACACGAGGATCTGGGGACGCCAGTTGCGAGCGTGTTGCAGCTCCTTCTCCATGGCTCGGATGCTCTCGACTGCGCGCTGGAAGTGGTGGGACTCGCTCGCGTCCGCCCAGCGTGTCGGGATGGTTCTCCGAGAGAGGTATTGGTAGATGAGTACGAGCGCCAGGATCGCCGCCCCTCCGGCAACGGGATTGATGAGGAGCATGGTCGCCGCACACAGCAGGGCCCCGGCGAGGCTCGCCGACTTCGAGAAGAACCTGAATCGTGGGCGGAACGATGGGCTCGCAGCCCTGGCCTCGAAATAGGTCGCATAGTTGATGAGGCCGTATGAGATGAGGAAGAACATCGAGACCACAGGGGCGATCAGGTTGACGCTCCCGAGTCCGATCGTGATGAAAGCGATACCGAGGCTGAGCATCGTCGCCCGACGCGGGTTGTTCATTTCGCCGTGGCCCCGTTCGAATCGCCCGAGGAACGGGAAGACCCGATCTGCTGCGAGCGACTGGAGGATTCTCGGACCACCCAGCAGCGACGCCATGGCCGATGAGAGCGTCGCTGCGATGACACCGACACCAACCGCTGCGCCGACAACCGCCAGGTTCCTCATGGCTTGCCCCTCGTCCCCGACGAGTACGGTCATCGACGCACCGCCGGCAAGGAGAACAATCACCGAGACGTAGACAACGGTCGACAGCCCTATGGCCGAGAACGTGCCGAGAGGCAGGCTCTTGCCCGCGTTCTCAAGGTCCCCGGACATGCTCACGCCCTGGGTGAAGCCGGTGACCGCGGGGAAGAACACTGCAAACGCCGCCCAGAATCCTATCGATCCGGGCGCCGGCGACCATGACGTAGCGAAGGTGGCGCTGTCGAATGCGCCGATGGCGCCAAGGTAGAACGAGATGAGAGCCGCCCCGAGCAGCACCATGATCACGAACTGGAGCTTCGTGGCGACATCGGCACCTGCCCATGCGAACGCAAAGAGAAGCAGCACTGCTCCGGCTGCAACCAGCTGGGTGATCAGCCTGCTGTCCCAGCCCACCATGCTGGCGGTTGCCTCTGCGAAACCGATGGCATAGAAGGCAACCGACACGGACTGGGCCAGAAACAGCACAACCCCGATGGCCCCGCCGAACTCGAGGCCGAGTGTTCTGGAGATCAGGTAGTAGTCGCCGCCCCCCTTGATGTCGATGTTCGTGGCGATGGCAGCGAGCGAGATCGACGTCAACACCGAGACCGCGGTTGCGATCCCCATGATCGTCAATGCGCCCGAAAGGCCTGCGTTTCCGACGACATACCCCGTCCGCAGGAACAGAATGATGCCGAGGATCGTGAGGATCGACGGTGTGAAGACACCCGCGAACGTTCCGAGGCCACTCCGGTGACCCGTCTCGGTTGGTGTCTGCACAGATGGGTCAATGGACATCGATGCCGTCATTATCGCTGGTTACGGTCGAAGCTGCGTCATTCCTCCGGAGATGGCCAATGACTGGTGTCCGTCAGACTGCCACGGAGAGGATCGACTCGACGGTCTCAGACACGGTCTGATCCGAGGAGTCGATGACGTGCCAACCCGTCCAGTCCGCGGTTGCCGCTTCGCGGTGCACTTCCCTGATGGACATGTCGAGCATTGACGTGTCGAAGGACTTGTTCGTCCGGTTCCGGTTCCGGTCCAAGAGGACGTCAAGCGACGGGGCGAGGCTGATGAGCACGACTCGGTCGGCACCGAGTGGCTCCACGAAGTCGCCGACGACGTACTGCGGATCCATCACAGCCTCAACCGCCACGGCGAAGTCGGCGTCGGAATAGATCCGAGCCAGCTTGGCGGCAGCGCGGAAGGCGAGGTCGAACTGGCGCTCGGTTTCATCACCCCACTCGAGCGGACTCGCGAGGCCGGAAACAACCATTTCGCGCACCCCATCCACGTTGATGTGGAACCCGAAGGGGAACGACTGGAGCAAAGCCTCGGCAACGGTACTTTTGCCCGCTCCCGGGGCCCCGGCGATGATGAAGACCCTTCCAGCCATGGTGCAGTCTATCAACGGGCCGCCGTCGGGTGCTCGCTGCTGCAACGTCGATCGAGGGTGCGTATCAGTGGCGCGGTGGCAAGATGTTCAAGAGCTGACTCGCCGGAACCGATGAGACACGGGTACCCCCCTCATGATGATTGGATCACGAATGCCCCGCCGCCTCCCTGTGACCTTCGTTGCTCTCCTTGTGGGATTGGCATCGCTGAACAACGTGGCATCGGCGGACGAAGGCAGCCCGTTGAGGGGACAGCCGGTCGCGGTCGGAGCGGGGGAGGGATTCAGAGGTCGGACAGGTCTCGAACCGTTTGGCATGCTCGGTGCGGAATCCGGGGATGTTCGTGTCGAGGTTCTGATCGACGGATCAGAAGCGAGTGCCGCGAAAGCGTCCGTGCGGCGTCTCGGCGGGTCCGTCGTCGGGGAGGCCGACGGTGTCCTACTCGTTGACATCCCGCGCAAGGATGCTGCTTCGCTTGCAACTCGGTCGGAGAGGATCCGGTCCGTCAGGAACCCAACTCCCGTCAACATCACCCCGGCTCCGATCCAGGCAACCACCGCTTCGGTGGGGGCGGGTGATCTGGCCGGTCTCGTCGGCGCGGACGCATGGCACACGGCGGGCCAAACGGGAGCAGGAGTCAGGGTCGGCATCATCGACTACTTCGATGCCGGGGTGTGGGCGACTGCCGAAGCGGCTGGTGCCGTTCCATCGGTGTCAGGGACGTTCTGCCTCAATGTCGGCTCGCCGTGTGACCTCTGGAGCGCGGGCTCGCCCCATGGAGTTGCGGTCGCCGAGGGCATCCACGAGATCGCCCCGGATGCGGCTCTCTACCTCGCAACCGTCAACACGGTGACCGATCTCGCAGCCGCCGTCGCGTGGTTCGATGCGAACGGGGTGACGGTCGTCAACCGTTCGTTGGCATCGTTCTTCGACAGCGCCGGCAACGGCACCGGGCCACAGAACGCCGTGGTCGACGACGCGGTGGCTCGCGGGATCACCTGGTTCAACGCCGCCGGGAATCATGCGTCCCAATCGGGGGTCTCGGCCGGCGGGTACTGGCGCGGCTCGTGGATCGACCTCGATCTGGACGGTTGGCTCGAATTCGCCCCTGGCGACGAGGAGCTTCTCATGTCCTGCGTCGACGCGAGTGACGGCTTCCGCTGGAGTGATTGGGGGCCGAACCGCACGGATTACGACGTCGGGCTCTTCGACGCCGACACTGATGAATTCCTCGAAGCGTCCATCAACGATCAGTCGACGGGGGCCGAGCCGCTCGAATTCGTCGGGGCCCTCGATATCGATTGTGACCTCCATCCGTTGATCTACGCAAAGGTGACGCTGTTCGATGCCGGCAACGGGACCGGTGGCGATGTGCTCGAGTTCAAACTGAGCAAGGGTGCGTTCGAGTACTCCCAGAACCCGTATTCAGCGGCGAGCCCCATTGCGGATTCCAAGAACGCGGGCCTGATGGCCGTGGGAGCGATCGATCCGGGCGACGGCATCACGATTGCTCCCTACAGCTCACAGGGTCCGACCAACGACGGACGGATCAAGCCTGGCATCGTTGCACCGAGCTGCTACCCATCGGTCTCGTACTCCCCAAGTTGTTTCAACGGGACGAGTGCCGCCTCACCGGTTGCAGCAGGGGTCGCTGCTTTGGTGACGGGCGCAGGAGTTGCGACCACGCCGGGCACGATCACGGCGTACCTCAAGGACATGGCCATCGATCGCGGGACACCGGGAGCCGACAATGTGTACGGCCATGGACAGCTGAGACTGGGGTCGCCACCGATCCCGCTCGAGTTCTCCACCCACGATCTCGCCCTGGTGGACCCGTCCCAGGGCCAGTGGCACATGTACGACGGTGCCGGGTCGAAGGTGTCATCGTTCTATTTCGGCAACCCGGGTGATCATCCGATCGTTGGGGACTGGAACTGCGACGGCACCGAGACCGTGGGCATGTATCGGCAGTCCGATGGGTACGTGTATCTCCGGAACTCCAACACCCAGGGCGTTGCTGACATCCGCTTCTATTTCGGAAATCCGGGTGACGTCCCGATCGCTGGAGACTTCAACGGCGACGGATGCGGCACCGTTTCGATCTACCGACCCTCCAATCAGACGTTCTACATCATCAACAAACTCGGGAAGAACGATGGTGGCCTCGGTGCTGCCGAGACGTCGTACGTGTTCGGGAACCCCGGCGACAAGCCGTTTGTCGGCGACTTCGATGGCGACGGCGTCGAAACCGCCGGTCTGCACAGGGAGTCCACCGGATTGGTGTATTTCCGCAACGTGCATTCACAGGGCAACGCACACAAGCAGTTCATCTTCGGGGATCCCGGCGATGTGCTGTTCGCCGGGGACTGGAACGGCGACGACTCGTTCAGCCCTGCGATCTATCGGCCGTCGAACATGACGGCGTACTTCCGGTTCACGAACACACAGGGCAACGCCGATGCCCAGCTCCAACCAGCGGGGGCCCAAACGTCTTGGTTGCCGGTCGCCGGTGTGTTCGGCTGAGGTGCTATCGGATCGGGATGATCCGGTGGATGGTTCCTTCGAGCGTGCCGATCAGGATCTCCCCATGGGCGTCGATGCCGAACGTGGAGAGCTGTCCGAGTCGCCCAAGGTCTCGCTGCCAATCGATCGGTTCACCGAACCCGGTTCCGGTGGTTGGAACTGTGCGGATCCACCCCGTGCAGAAATCGCCGTACACGTAGTGACCGTGGATCTCGGGGATAGCGGTGCCCCGATAGACGGGCCCTCCGATCAGAGCACAGGTCCCACGGTGTGATATCTCGATTGCCGGCGGCGTCAGCCCGGTCGTATCGCACTCATCGCTCTCGAAACAGGCGGCGCCCTCGGTGATCGGCCAGCCGAAGTTCAGTCCGCCGTCATCGACCGAAGCCCGGTTGATCTCCTCGGCCGTGTACTGCCCGACGTCAGCGATGAGCACCGAGCCGGTATCGATGGTGATGCGCCACGGGTTCCTGAGTCCGTAGGCCCAGACCTCAGGTGCACCGCCGTCGCCCGAGGCAAACGGGTTCGTCGGCGGGATTGCGTACGGCTCAGCATTGTCGACATCGATCCGAACGATGGTGCCGTTGAGCGTCTTGGGGTTCTGGCCGTTGTCGTACCGATCTGCGTTTCCTCCGCCATCGCCGAACGACATCCACAGGTAGCCGTATGGGCCGAAGGTGATGCCCCCGCCCTGGTGGTATTGGTGGGGCTGGGGGACATGGAGGATCACGGATTCAGAGTCAGGGTCGAACGCCGTACCCGTCCATGTGAAGGACGATGCGTTCACGTCCCTGTCGTCGTCCGTGTAGATGACGAACGCACGGGGATCGTCAGGAAAACGAGGGTGAAGCGCAATGCCGAGAAGCCCTTGCTCGTTGATGTCCCAGCCGACCCTGTCGGTGATGTCGAGGACGAGGGAGGGTCCGTCGTCTGCGAGACTGACCACCGAACCAGTGCGCTCGGCAACGAGTGTGAAGCCCAGCTCGGGGCTCGACGCCATCGCCACCGGTTCAGTGAGTCCGGAGGCGACCACTTCGGTCGAGAGTCGCTGGAGGGGTGGGACGACCGGCACCGTCGTGGGTGCGGCCGATGTGGTGGGTGCCGGCTCAGGTCCGATGGCGACATCCGGAGCGCCTGCACAGGCGTTTGCTCCGAGGCCGACGATTGCAGCGAGGACGACCCGGGTCGCGACGTTGGTCATACGGGAGAAGATCACCGCTGCGAGGTTACGACGCGCCGAAGATTGACGCGAGTTGGGTGAGGCTCGCGGCGATGTCCGGCGCCTCGGTCAGGACCGGGAGAAGTGGGTCCGACTTCATACGCGCCAGCCGGCGTGGCATCGACGTGATGGTGAAACGGGAAGGATCGAGCTTGCTGTTCACCTCTGACCATCTCAGCGGTGCCGACACAGTTGCGCCCGGGACCGGGCGCGCTGCGTACGGCGCGGCGATGAGCTTGCTGCGTCCGTTCTGGACGAAGTCGACGTACACCCGATCCCCTCGTGCGCTCGGTGTCCGCGTCGTGGTTGCGATGTCGGGCAGATCGCCCTCGACGATGCGCGCGACGATCTCGCCGAGGAGCTTTTGTTGTGTGAAGTCATAGCGGGCACCCATCGGGATGAGGATGTGCAGTCCGGATTGTCCACTTGTCTTCGGGTAGCTCGGGAGCCCGATGTCGTCGAGGAGGGCCTTGATCCTCCTGGCGACGGTGACGACAGACGAGAACGGCGCAGTCTTGGGGTCGAGGTCGAGGATGCACCAGTCCGGCCGTTCGATCGTCGCCACCCGCGAAGCCCAGATGTGGAGTGGGATGGCACCAAGGTTGATGATGTATCGGAGCGACTCGGCATTCTCGGCAATGAAGTAGCGATTGCCTCGCTCGTCGTCGGACGAGGCGATCCACTCGGTCCTGATCGAATCCGGGACGAAGTCGGGTGCGTTCTTCTGGTAGAAGGATTTGCCCGAGATGCCGTCGGGATAGCGCACGGTGACCAGAGGCCTGTCGGCCAGGTAGGGGAGGAGATGATCAGCCACCGCGTCGTAGTACGCGATGAGGTCGCCTTTCGTGAGGCCGGACTCCGGCCAGAAGACCTTGTCGAGATTGCTGGTCCTGACGACGGCATCCGTGCGCTGGTTCGGCTGGTGGACCTCGCCGATCGTCGGTTCCGACGGTGTGAACGACGAGACATCGCCGAGATCAGCGTCGGCCACGAGGCCGATGAAGACCGGGTGGCGGAGAGCGCCCGCATTGGTCACCTCCCGGTACTGGACCGAGGCGAAGAGCTCCGGTTCGACCCAAGTGGATGCATCGTCATCGGGTGGTTGGTTGTCGATGTGACGAGTCAGCGCAGGGAGTTCGGCCAGGTCGGCGTGGATCGCAGCGAGCGTCGATTCGTCGAAACCGGTGCCGACCCGCCCCGCGTATGCGAGTGCTCCGTTGCTCAGGTAGGCGAGGTGCAGTGCACCGAAGCCCGTCCTGGTGCCCTCGCCCTGGGTGAATCCGATGATCGCGAACGTTCCGGTGTGGTCGACGCGCATCTTGAGCCAGTCATCGGACCTTCTCGACACGTAGGCGGAGTTCGCGCGTTTCGCCATGATCCCTTCAAGCCCGAGACCGGCCGCACCCTCGTACATCTCTGTTCCCTGCCGTTCGACATGATCGGCGAATCGGACCGGCCCCACCGTCGGAGCCACCGCTGCCAGCGCCTCCTTGCGGCGAATCAGGGGAACGGGTCGGAGATCGTGGCCGTTGCACGTGATCAGGTCGAACACGAAGAACGTCGCCGGGTTGGCTATCGCTGCTGCCGCGACCTCGAACCTGTTGGTCAACATGCCTCGCTGTTGGAGACCCGAGAACGATGGTTTGCCTTCGTCGTCGAGGACCACGACCTCCCCGTCGATCACGCCCGACTCGATGGGGAGGGCGGCAACACTTGCGACGATCTCGGGAAAGGTGTCGGTCGCGTCGCGACCGCTGCGATACCGGAGTTGGACGAGCGCATCGGCCTTGTGCGCCATCAGGCGGTAGCCGTCGTACTTGATCTCGAATATCCATCCGTCGCGACTGAACGGACCATCAGCGACCTCGGCAAGCATCGGTTCGATCGTCGCTGACGTACCGTCGAGCAACGGGGCGTTCCATTTCTCGAATAGTTCGCCCAGTTGATTCCGGATCGTTGCACCGGCGCCGATCTCGTCGATCGTTGCTCCACTCAGAACAGACGACTCATCGAAGGTCTCGGCCTCCTCACCGGTGCGGGCCCACGGGTCCGGTTTCTTGATGAGGAGCCATTCCTTCGGGTTCTTCATCTGGACAAGGGTGAATCGACCCCGCACCTTGTAGCCGTGGAGCTCGAACAGCAACTTGCCCTTGTCCATGCCGTGGTCGGGGTCCTCGATGAAGACAAGCGCACCACGATCCCACACGATCATCGGTCCGGCGCCATACTCGCCCTCTGGTATCACGCCCTCGAAGTCGGCGTAGTCGATCGGGTGGTCCTCCGTCTGGGCAGCGAATCGCTTGACCTCGGGGTCGAGCGAAATGCCTTGTGGGACCGCCCATGACATGAGGACGCCGTCATGCTCGAGTCGCAGGTCATAGTGCAGCCGGGTGGCGGCGTGCTTCTGGATGACAAAGAACAATCCATCCGACGACGGGTCGCCACCGAACGGCTCAGGCGTCTTCGATTCGTCACGCTTCGAGCGATAGGAACGGAGTCGGTCTGTGTCGGGCATCGCACAATCGTAGGTGGCGAGCGGACCCCGGGCGTGGATGCAGCATGGGACGGTCGCGAGAAGGTCATCACACGCCGGAACCGAGGATTTCGTTCGTTCTGTGGATAACTTCGTCTACAGTTCCCCCCATGGCAGCAAGACCGATCGCATCTGGGACGATCAGCTTCGGGCTGGTGGC
>CBDUOH010000033.1:0-22574 GCA_965368815.1 uncultured Acidimicrobiia bacterium | reverse complement strand
GCGGACACACCATCACCGGACGGGGGGTCGACGACGGCACCCTCCGGAACGGAGCCGAGCCCAACCACACCCTTCCCGATCGACAGAACGCCGCCTGATTTCTCGGAGATGACTCCCACCGACGAACCGCCGGACCACAATTGGATGTTCCTCACGGCGTACGCCCAGGTGACTGCTGGCGGGAAAACCGCCGGCTTCATAGGCGATGATCCAATCTGGACGACAGAGTTCAATATTGGAGGCAGAGCGTATCCCCTTGCTACCGTGGGCAATTGCTCCATCATCCAGACCGCCGACGGACTCGTCGTGGCTCAGGCGAGTTTCCACGCCACCAGGAACCGGGAGATGCACTCGTCGTTTTCGATGTCGGACAACGGTGACGGCACCGTCACCTGGGGCTTTTACGACGAGGAATCGGGCGAGGAGTGGAGTGCCACCGGGCCTGGTTCGGCAAGCGTCAGCTATGCCCACTTCACTGCTCAACTCGGCGCCCCCTGGGAAGATCCGGAGGCCGACAACCCAGACACCGAACAGCTCTATGTCCTCATCGAGTTCGAGGGACCAGCCAGCGAGAACTTCTCCACTGAGAAGGGCCGGGCATCGAGCCGTGTCCTGTGTCACTACATTCCCAGACTGAATTGACGGCCGGGCTCACGGTCGCCGGGGTGTCGCCCTCGTCCGGGGACTGACCCTCGGCGTACTCCAATGGACCATGGTCATCAACGTCCTGTACCTGACGGCACTCGGCACCGCAGGATCGGTCATCACGGCGAGACGTATCGGGAAGATGTTGCGCGTTTGAGTGGTTGAAACTTTTGTACCCACCCCCACCCGGGGAGGGGTATACTCAACCGCATGAAGCCAGAACACAAGACATCAGCGCTCAACCGTCTCAAGACGGTGCGTGGACATGTTGACGCTGTGATCCGCATGGTCGAAGAGGAGCAGTACTGCCCCGACGTCATGAAACAGGTCTCAGCGCTGCAGGGTTCACTTGAAGGAGTGAACCGTGTCCTCCTCCAGAACCACGTCGAGACGTGCGTGCTTGAGCATGTGAAGAACGGCCGCTCGGAGCAAGTCGTGGACGAACTCCTCGAAACGCTCCGGTATGCACCATCGCTCCCCCGTAGAAAGGCCAATCCATGAAAGACATCACACTGTCCGTTCCCGATATCTCGTGCAACCACTGCAAGGAATCGATCGAGGGCGCACTGAACCCACTCGAAGGTGTGGGCAGGGCCGAAGTCTCCATCGAAGCTCGCAACGTGCGTGTGAACTACGACGCTGATTCTGTGAGCCTCGACACCATCATCGAGGCGATCGGCGACCAGGGCTACGAAGTAGCGGCGGGCTGACTCAGTGACCGACACTGTCCGATTCGATGTCGAGGGGATGACCTGCGCTTCGTGCGCCGTCCGTATCGAGCGCGTGCTCGGCAAGCAGGATGGGGTCGACTCGGCGGTCGTCAACTTCGCCGGCCAGGAAGCCCGTGCGAACGTTCTGGCGGGTACCGATCTGGAGGCGCTACGCGCTGCTGTTTCCAAGATCGGCTACTCGATCACCGAGATCGGTCCAGACGACGATCGTCGACCGATTGCCGAGCGATACAACGCCGAGGCGGCGGCTCAACTCAAGCGAGTGATCGGAGCCGCCGTCCTGACGGCGCCGGTCATGTGGTTGGCGATGGTGGGACCCCAAACAACATGGAACCCGTGGGTGCAGTTCCTCCTGACCAGCATCGTGGTGTTTGTGTTCGGGCACCAGTTCCACAGCGCAACGCTGAAACAGGTGAGCTCGATGTCACCGGCAATGGACACGCTCATCTCGGTCGGCACCCTTACCGCCTGGGCCTTCTCGACGTTCGTTCTGTTCACGAAGGGGGCAACCGCCGTCATGGAGGGCGACCACATGTCGTCCGGTGGGGCTTTTGTCTTCTTCGAAACGGCGGCGATGATCATCACCCTGATCCTCGTCGGGCGCTACTTCGAAGCCAGGGCCAAGGGTCAGGCGTCGAACGCCATCGCCAGGCTGGCGGAATTGGGCGCCAAGCAGGCCCGACTCGTGAGGGACGGGCGCGAGGTGATGGTGGACCCGATCGAACTCGCACCGGGCAACATCGTCGTGGTCCTTCCCGGCGAGCGGATTCCCGCCGATGGCGATGTCGTTTCCGGCACCTCCGGTGTCGACGAATCGATGCTCACCGGCGAGAGCGTCCCCGCGACGAAGACACCGGGTTCCTCGGTGTTCGCCGCCACGGTCAACCAGCAGGGACGTCTTGAGGTGCGCGTCACCAACGTGGGCCCGAACACCGCCCTGTCCCAGATCATGCGCCTCGTCGAGGATGCCCAAGCGACCAAAGCTCCCGTACAGAAGCTGGCCGACCGGGTCTCGGGAGTCTTCGTC
Source organism: uncultured Acidimicrobiia bacterium (assembly GCA_965368815.1). Classification (GTDB taxonomy): domain Bacteria; phylum Actinomycetota; class Acidimicrobiia; order Spongiisociales; family UBA5794; genus UBA5794. Next base: position 20,171 of record CBDUOH010000033.1, on the reverse strand, counting down.
CCGACGGTCATTGCGATTGCTGTGGTCGTGTTCTTCGCATGGTTGATCGGTTCAGGGGATGTTGCCCGCTCGATCGAGTACGCAGTGGCTGTTCTGATCATCGCGTGCCCGTGCGCCCTCGGATTGGCCACGCCGACCGCCATCATGGTCGGATCCGGTCGGGGTGCCGAGCTCGGCGTCCTGTTCAAGAACGCAGAAGTGTTCGAACGGGCTCGTGACACCGACATCGTCGTGTTCGACAAGACCGGGACGCTGACACGGGGCGCCATGACGCTCGTGGCCACCGAAACCGACATGGACCGCAACGAGTTTCTCCGTCTTGTCGGCTCGCTCGAATCCGCATCCGAGCATCCGATCGGCAAAGCGGTTGCCCTCGGCGCCGAGGAAGCCGACATCACCCTCAGCACACCGGACGACTTCCGGTCGGTCCAGGGCAAGGGAGTGATCGGGGTTGTCGGAGGAACACACGTCGCCGTCGGAACACCGTCCTACCTCGAGGCCATCGGCACCGGTGGGGTATCGGAATGGCGAACCCGGTTCGACCGGGTTGCTGAGTCGGGGAACACGACATTCCTCGGAGCCGTCGACGGAACCGTTCGGGGCGTCCTGAGCGTTGCCGACTCGATCCGGGACACGTCCGAAGCCGCAATCATGGCACTCCACAGCGAGCAGATCGCCACGGCCATGCTCACCGGGGACAGCGAACGGGTCGGCAAAGCCATCGGTAACCAGCTCGGCATCGACCACGTCGTCGCCGACCTGCTGCCTGGCGACAAGTCGGCCGCCATCACGGCCATGCAGGAGAAGGGCCGCACAGTCGCATTCGTGGGTGACGGCATCAACGATTCCCCAGCGCTTACCGTTGCCGACCTCGGCATGGCCGTTGGATCCGGATCTGACATCGCCATCGAGTCGGGCGATGTCGTTCTGATGTCTGGAGACCCGAAGCTGTCCGTCACAGCAATTCGCCTGGCGCGGGCAACCTTCTCGACGATCCGTCAGAACCTGTTCTGGGCCTTCGCCTACAACACGGCGGCAATCCCGCTGGCGGCGTTCGGGTTCCTCAACCCGGCCGTCGCGGCAGGCGCCATGGCGTTCTCGTCGGTATCCGTCGTGCTGAACTCGCTCAGGCTCCGACGGTTCGCGTAGCGGTCACGACAGGGCCGGCGAGGGGGTCACTCCTCCTCGTCGGCCAGACCCTCGATGACATCCTTGGCCTTGTCGGCCCCCGTGTCGATGTGCTCGGAGTACTTGCCGCCGGTCTTGTCGTCGACAAGATCTGCAGCCTTCTCGATGCCTTGCTCAACCTTGTCCTTGTGGTCGCCCAAGAGGTTTTTCGCTTTGTCCAGGAATCCCATGTCATGCTCCTTGTGATGGGTACACGCCAACGGTAGCGACCCGGCAACCCGACGGGGCTGGTCCACCCCCGCCGTGATCCGGTCTGCGCAGGGGGTATATCGTGACCGGTATGGCCAACCGACTTGCACATGCAACATCCCCGTACCTGAAGCAGCACGCCGACAACCCCGTCGACTGGTACGAATGGGGGCCAGAAGCGTTTGCAGAAGCCGCCGAGCGCGATGTGCCGATCCTTCTGTCGGTCGGATACTCGTCCTGCCACTGGTGTCACGTGATGGCCCACGAATCGTTCGAGGACGACGCGACGGCCCGATACATGAACTCCCACTTCGTGAACGTCAAAGTCGACCGTGAAGAGCGGCCCGATGTCGACCGTGTCTACATGGACGCGGTCACGGCGGTGTCTGGTCGTGGAGGGTGGCCCATGACGGTGTTCCTGACTCCGGACCGGCGCCCCATCTACGCCGGGACCTATTACCCGAAGCAGGCGATGGGACATCATCCTTCATTCGGTGACGTCATGGAAGCGATCCACGACGCCTGGACGAACAACCGTGAGGGAGCGCTATCCCAGGCAGCATCGATCACCGAGGCAATCGGCAAGGGGCTTCCCCCCCGGGGCCCTGTTCCTTCCCCGGACGACCTCGCTGAAGCCGTGCGGGCCATAGGAAGGACGTTCGATTCGACGAACGGCGGCTTCGGAGGTGCGCCGAAGTTCCCCCAGGTGCCGACGCTCGAATTCCTCCTGCGGTACGCAGCGTTCCATCCCGAAACCGATGAGGGCTCATCCGCACTCAGGATGCTCACGGTCAGCCTCGAACGGATGGGCCGAGGAGGGATCTACGACCACATCACGGGAGGTTTTGCACGCTACAGCGTCGATGAGATGTGGCTGGTACCCCATTTCGAGAAGATGTTGTATGACAACGCGCTCCTCGCCAAGCTGTATCTGTCCACCTGGAATCTCACCGGCGACCAACGGTTCCTCACGACCGCCGTGGAGGTACTCGATTGGCTCGACACGACGATGGTTGATCCCTCGGGTGGCCTCCATGCTGCCGAGGATGCCGACAGCGAGGGCATCGAGGGCAAGTTCGCCGTGTGGACATGGAGCGAGTTGGAATCCGTCCTCGGCGACGACCTCCCCCTGGCTGCAGACATCTACGGGTTCACCGAGTCCGGCAACTTCGAGGGTGCCAACATACCGACACGGTCGAGCGACCTTGCATCGATCGCCACACAGCACGGGTTGACAAGCGAGGAACTGGAATCGGCACGCAACCGCATCGACGCCGCCCTCCGTGCCGTCAGGGGAACACGGGTGCCCCCCGGTCGTGACGACAAGGTCGTTGCTGCGTGGAACGGTCTCGCCCTCCGAGCATTCGCCGAAGCGGGGGCGATCCTCAAGAGCGATCGGTACACCACCCGAGCCATGTCCATCGCACATTTCCTCACGACGACAGGGTCCCCTGACGGCACATTGGTGCGGTCCTGGCGTGACAAGCCGGGCGTACCGGCCTTTGCCGATGACGTTGCTTCCGTCGCTCTCGGGTTGTACACACTGTTCCAGACGACTGGCGACGACCGATGGTTCACCACGGCCGAAGGCTTGGTGCAGACACTCCGGTCACGGTTCGCCGACCCGGAAGGAGGCTTCTATGCGACTGCGGACGACGCCGAGGACCTGATCACGCGACCCAAGAACATCCAGGACAACCCGACGCCATCGGACAATGCCCTCGCCATGGAGGCCCTCCAGATCCACAGCGCCTTCACCGGGGATCTCTCGGCCCTTGACGAGTTGGAGCGGACGATGGCGACCATGTCGGTGGTGGCGCTGCGACACCCGTCGTTCGCCGGGCAGTCGCTCGCTGTCTGGTCGGCCCACACCGCAGGAGTCAAGGAGGTTGCAATCACGGGTACCTCCGAGGCCATCGACGACCTCATCGACACGTACTGGAGCACGTACCGCCCCGCCTCGGTCGTCGCGGTCAACCGGGGGAACCGGTCGGTGGTACCGCTCCTCGACGACCGGCCGGCGTCAGCGACGCCGACAGCGTATGTATGCCAGCGCCTTGCGTGCGAGTTGCCGGTGCACACGGGCGCCGAATTGACGTCACTCCTGGCTGTATGACGGAACCGGCAATCCGCGCAACCGTCAAATCGCGCTGATGGGTACGCTTCCGCCCATGGATGTGATCCGACGCCAACAGCAGCCTCCTGTCAGGCGCCCCACGGCCATCATTGCTTTCGGTGGCTGGAATGATGCGTGCGACGTTGCGTCGAACTCGGCCAACTTCATTCTTGAGTCACATGAGATCACGACGACGTTCGCCGAGATCGAACCGGATCCGTTCTATGACTTCCAGCAGCACCGTCCGTCCATCGACATCCGCGGTGGGGTGGCGCAGGGGATGACGTGGCCGACGGTCACTTTCACGGCCATCAGCCGGAAGAACGACGACCGCGACCTGATCGTGGTCACGGGTCCAGAACCGAACTTCAAGTGGAAGACCTTCTCTCGTTCGCTCGTCGAGGTGCTGAGCGACATCGGTGTTGAGGACGTGATCCTCGTCGGTGCGTTCGTCGGGGCAACCGGACACAACGAACCGGTACACCTGTCGGGTGTCGCCATGGATTCGATCAGCGTCGTGCGCAGCGGACTTGATTCGACCACTTACTCAGGGCCGACCGGCATTGTGGGCGTCGTCCAGGGAGCGTGCAAGGAAGCCGGAATGCGCTCGATCTCGATGTGGGCTGCGACGCCGCCGTATCTCAGCGGGAACCCCTACCCGCGTGCAGTCCTCGCGATCATCGAAAAGATCTCAGACCTCACCAACCTCCACATCGATACGTCAGAGTTGATCGCGATCGACGCCGAATACACCGAGCGGGTCGATGCGGCGATCGAGGAAGCCGGCACCGATCTCGATGAGTTCCTCGAGGAGATCGACACCTACGACGAACCGGTGCTTGGCTCGCTGAGCGGACCTCGAAAGCACGTTGATCCGCCACCTCCGTCACTCGACCCGGAACACGCAGATGAACTGGTCGACGAGATCGTCCGCTTCCTTGAGGGCGACTCCTGATTCGATGGATGCAGTCGAGGTTTTCAAACTGATCCATCTTCTTGGCGCCGCCGTGTGGGGCGGCGGTGTGATCGTGTTGGGCGCCCTGGTACCAGCGGTGCGCAACCAGACTGACGACCGGGAGGTCCTGCGAGCCATGGCCCGGCGCTTCAGCAGCGTCTCATGGTCCGCCATGGGAGTGGCCATCGCAAGCGGTTTGTGGCTCTACTACAACGTCGGATGGGCGGATCCCGCTGTGTTCCAGGTCAAATGGACCCTGATCACGGTCGCCCTCGTCGCCGTGGGTGTTCACCAGGTGTTCGCACGACGTCTGTCTGGCGCGATGCGAGGCATCACGCAGCTCGTGATCCTTGTGCTTGCGGTCGGCATTTTCGCTGCAGCGGTCGCACTGCCCGGCTAGACGACCGAGCCAAGCACCGCCACGAGCCGGTCGACATCCTCATCGGTGGTGTGCAGATACGGGCTCACCCGCACAGAGTCACCCCGGACACTCACGATCACACGGGCCTGACTGAGTGCACGTGACAAGCCGTCGGGTAGCCCGTTGGGATGGCGGAGTCCGATCATGTGTCCCACCCGCTGTTCAGCCGGCCCGGACACCCAACCTGCCTCCCCGGCGCCCGTGGCAATGGCGTCGGTGATGCCTCGCAGCGACGCCGCGATCTCAGGCACTCCCCACTCGTTGATCTGTCGCATCGCCGCGTTGTTCATGGCCACTGCCACGAAGTTCGAACGTTCGCCGACATCGAACCGCCGGGCGCCGGGTTCGTACACATCCGTGTAGTCAACGAGACCCGAGAAATTCTCAGCGTCCTTGCGGACCGCCCATCCTTCTTCAAGGGGGGCGCCACCACGGTGTGCCGGGGCCACCCACATGTAGCCGAGCCCGTAGAAGCCGAGCTGCCACTTGTAGCCGACGCTGTAGACGAAGTCCGGCTGCACGACCTCGACATCGAGCGGGAGAGCACCAAACGACTGGGAGGCGTCGATACAGAGCGCTGCACCGTGATGCCGCGCGGCCTCGCCGACGGCGACCAGGTCAACGATGGAACCGTCAGTCCAATGGCAGTTGGGAACTGCAACGACAGCCGTGCGGTCATCGATCGCATCGACGATTGCGTTCGTCCAACCATCGGGGTGGCGGTGCACCACGACGATGTCGCCACCCTCGGCTGCGGTGACGGCTCGCCACGGGTAGACGTTCGACGGGAACTGTTCTGCCAACAGGATGACGGTTCTACCGGGACCCACGGACAGGTTACGCGCGGCGGTACCGGCGCCGTACGAGATACCGGGGATCAGCGCCACTCCGTCGGCATCGGCATTGAGCGTCTCAGCCACCGCCCGGCGGAGGTCCTCCACGGGATCGAAGAACAGAGCAGGTCCGACATCCCAAGGGCGGCCTGTCAGGCCGATGGTGTCAACGGCTGCTGTGGCGACGGTGTGAAGCCTCGGGCCGAAATAGGCGGTGTTGAAATAGGCGATGTCCGCCGGTACGTCGAATTGCGCGTTCTGATCGGTAAGCATCACGTCATTGAAGCAGACCCAGAAACGCTCCAGCCGGTGAGCTGGAGCGTTTCGGAGTTCTAGCGCTTGCGCTTGTGCCTGTTGGCCTTGAGCCGCTTGCGGTATTTGTGCTTACTCATCTTCTTGCGACGCTTCTTGATAAGCGAACCCATGTCGGGAAACCCCTCACTTGAGAATCAGGATGTATTGCGGGCTTCCGTCGTGACACGGGCCACACGCGTTCCGAAAGGATAGGTGGTTTCTGGCGCTGACGGTCGTCGTTGTCGCGTCGCCGTTCGGTATCATCGGCTGATGCACCCACTGATCGGCATCACAGGCCGTCCCAAGTACATCGAATCCGTAGGCCGGAGCCTGCGTGCGTATGCGGTCTTCCATACATATACCGACGGTGTCCTTGCGGCGGGAGCGGCACCTGTCATGCTGATCCCGACAGATCTCGACCACATGGATGAGATCCTTGACCGCCTCGACGGGGTGCTCATTCCCGGTGGTGGCGACATCGATCCCGCTCGATACGACGCCGATCCGCATGCAACCGTCGCTGATGTCGACACTGAGCGGGATGCCTACGAACTCGCACTCGTGCGCAAGGCACGCGAGCGCAAGATGCCGACCTTTGCGATATGCCGGGGTCTCCAGGTCGTGAACGTCGCATTCGGCGGCACCCTCGTCCAAGACCTCCCTTCCCAACTGGGGCGAGACGGCCATGACGTCATCGAGACCGCATACGAGCCCGAGACGACGGTGACAGTCGAGCCGGATTGCCTGATCGCAGACATCATCGGGCCGGGCCGACACGGCGTGAACTCACTGCACCACCAGGCCGTCGACACACTCGGATCAGACCTACGGGTGGTGGCGAGGGCAGAGGACGAGACCATCGAAGCAATCGCCCACGCCGATCCAGAGTGGCCGCTGCTCGCTGTGCAGTGGCACCCCGAGTTCTTGAGAATCCGGGACCATGCACCGTCGAACGAGCTGTTTGTGGCCTTCATCCAGGCGGCCGAGAAGTACCGGGCGGATCGATAGTCATCGCTGCGCGGGTGCTGTTCGTCTGTTCGGGCAACATCTGTCGCTCACCACTCGCCGAATACATCGCTCGCGACGTATGGAGTGACCGCGACGTCGTATTCGAGAGCGCCGGAACAATGGCGGTACCGCACTACCCGGCGACGGATTCGATGGTCGCTGTCGGGCGCGAGTTCGGTGTGGACCTGACACCGCACCGCTCTCGGAGCATCCACGACGTTGTGATGCCCGACGTCGTGCTGTGCATGGAGGACAGCCACGTCGAGATCGCACGCAGGGTGTACGAAGACATCGCGCACGATCGGGTCCGTCTCCTGCAGCCGGGGGGGCATGTCGAGGACCCATACGGGTCCGACCTCGAAACCTACCGAGCCACCGCCCGTGTGATCGATGCCACCGTTCGCTCCCTGGACCTCGACCGACTGACCGGGGTCAGCTGAGGCCCTCGGTATCGACCTTGAGCGCAAGCACCTCACCCCGTGTGCCGAGCACGCCTCCGAGAGCTCCGATGACCCGCCCTCTCGTCTCCGCCGTCGCAAACGCCAGCGCCGTCGGCCCGGCGCCGGACCAGCACGCATGCACAGCGCCGGCATTCCGTGCTGCTTCGATCAGCTGACCTGTGATCGGCGACAACACCGACCGAGGGGCCTCATGGAGCTCGTCGCCCGCTGCATGACGGAGAACGTCTGCATTCCCGCTCGAGAGACCCTCGATGAGGAACGCGAGGCGCCCGAGCGAACGCGTCACGACATCACGGTCGATCGTGGGTGTCAGCGCTGCACGTGCGTTCGATGTGCGCAATGGGGTCTCGGGAATGGCGACCACCGGGAGCAGGGACTCATGCAGATCCAGCCGTTGGACACCATCATGCGTCGCCGCCACGAGGCCGCCGAAGACGGTCGCAGCCGCATTGTCGGGGTGACCCTCCAATTCACAGACGATGCGGTACACCTCGGTGGGATCGCGATCTGCTCCTGTTGCCTTGAGCGACGCCGCAGCAACCGCGGCGATGACCGCAGCGGAGGACCCGAGCCCCCGGGCCCGTGGTACCTCGTTGGCGAGGGTCACATGCATGGGACGGCCGACTGCACGCTCGACCGCCCTCGCGATCAGGTCATTCGGAGGCAGCCTTGTCGTGGAACCGCCTTCGGTGAGTGTCATGCCATCGGACGGCTCGGCGGATGCAACACACCGCAAGGACAGCGCAATGGCGATGGTGTCGAACCCGGGGCCCAGATTCGCGGACGATGCAGGCGCCGACGCTTCGCCGATCATCGGCGGTTCGGCTCGATGAAGATCCGCGTTGCCGCCGGCACAGCATCCGCAACAGCGCGCTCGATCTGCTCGATCGCGGCAACCACATCGGCGTCCTTGTCGAAGGCGACATCGGCATTGACCAGGATCTCATCCGGTCCGAGCTGCATGGTCAGGAGTCGATCGACATGGTTCACCGGACCGACGGACAGGATGGCGACCCGTATCGCGGTGCGGTTCTCCCGCGACGCTGACTCCCCTTCGAGCAACGCTTTCATCTCACGGGCGATGACGAACGCGACATTGCACAACAACAGTCCGATGGCCACCGAGGCAAGTCCGTCCCAGACCGCGTTGTGGGTGAATTCGGTCAGCAGCAATCCGGCTGCCGCAATGATCAATCCGGCGACGGCTGCAGCATCCTCGAAGACCACGATCACCAGCGCAGGGTCCTTCGACTCACGGATGGTGCGCCAGACGCCACGCGAACCGCGGGACTTGTTGAACTCCTTCACCGCCGGAAGAAATGCAATGAATATCTCGAACACCGCCGCAATGGCGAGCACACCGAGTGAGAACAACAGCCCGTCGCTCTCGTGCGCGTCAGCGTGGATCACCCGCTGCCAGCCGTTGAAGATCGACCACACACCACCACCGACGAACAGCAGCACCGCCACCATGAAGGACCAGAAGTACAGGGCCGCGCCACGACCATATGGATGCGTGACCGATGGGCCGTATCGTGAAACAGCTTCGCCCCGCAGAAGGAACAACTGATTCCCCGAATCGGCCACCGAGTGAACCGCCTCAGCGAACATGGCGGTACTGCCACTGATGCCAGCGGCGATGAATTTGGTGACAGCAATCGCGGAGTTCGCGGTCAGTGCCAACAGGATGAGACGTCGTGAACCTGATGCCATGGCACCCGATTGTATGGGTCAGTGGCGCCCACATCGAAATGACAGGCAGAATTGTGGCGGCACGGCTACCTGGGCAACGGCGCTGCTACACGGGTTCGCGCCACACGGGGCACGTCATGCAGTGTCCCCCGCCGCGGCCACGGCCGAGTTCGGACCCATCGATCTCGAGCACGGTGACGCCAGCGTTGCGCAGTCGGGCATTCGTCCACTCATTGCGGCGGTACGCCACAACGACCCCCGGTTCGAGCGCGACGACATTGTTCCCGTCGTCCCATTGCTCGCGCTCCTGCTGGAACAGGTCACCCCCGGTGGGAACGACCCTGAGCTGTTTGAGACCGAGCGCTCGCTTAACGACGTCGAGCCAACCATCCGTCTCGGCGACGACGTCGATCCCGCCCCCAGTCGCCGGGTAGTAGCTCACCGCCTGGATCACGTCGACGACCGGTTGGTACACCGTGACGAGGTCGACATCACAGAACGTGAACACGGTGTCCAGATGCATCGAGGCGCGGTCCGACGGCATCTTCGCCGCGATGACACGTTCCGCGGCACCCTCCTCGAAGAGCCGCTTGGCCACCTGACCGACGGCCTGATAGGTCGTGCGTTCACCCATACCGATGAGCACCACACCGTTGCCGACCGGCATGACATCGCCGCCCTCGATCATTGCGTTCCCCCGATCCTGTTCGGGAGGGTCGCCCCACCAGATCGTGAAGTCTCCGTCCTTGAACTCGGGATGGAACTTGTAGATCGCAGCGAGGTGCAGCGTCTCCTTGCGTCTTGCGGGAAAGAACATCGGGTTCAGCGTGACCCCGCCGTATATCCAGCACGAGCTGTCTCTCGTGAAGAGCTGGTTGGGTAGGGGCGGTATCGCGAATTGGGCGGCACCCCACGCCTTGGCCGCCGCATCGCCGAACTCGCTCGGCAGCTCGCCCACGGTCAACCCACCGATGAGGTGTCGGACAAGCGTTTCGGCGTCCAGCTCATCCATCCACGCCCGCAGATCATCGGCGCCGAGGACACCGATGTCGTCGGGCGTGAGCTTGCGGTCCAAGACATAGGCCCGCCCCTCGGCGGTAGCCACAACGTCCTCGAGCAGTTTGTGGACGTGCATCACATGGATACCGAAGTCGTTGCGCATGAGGTCGACGAACGCGTCGTGCTCGATGCCCGCCTTGCGAGCCCAGATCACATCGTCGAAAAGCAGCTCGGCTGCGTTCGACGGCGTGAGTCGGCGCATTTCGAGACCGGGTCGATGCACGATCACCTTGCGGAGGACACCGACCTCGGAGTGGACACCGAACGCGGCTGAGGATTCGTGGTGAGTCATGGTCGCGAAGGTTAACTCCTCGTATCATCCAGATTCGGGGACAGCGCATGGATTTTGTTCTGCCGCCAGGTTCCGATCGTTTGACGAACTGCACCGTTTCGCGGTCGATCGCGGGCCCGGGGGCTATCGTTTCGAGGTCAGGATCGCCGTTGCCTGAAGGAGCCGTTGGATGCGCATCGTGGTGGCACTTGGTGGAAATGCGCTGCTTGCCCGTGGCCAGCCGCTGACCCACGTCAACCAGCGGGCCAATGTGCGGGTTGCGTGCGACCAGCTCGCCCCCGTCGCGGAACACCACGAGCTCGTCATCTCCCATGGCAACGGACCACAGGTCGGTTTGCTTGCGCTCCAGGAAGCTGCCTTCGGGGAGGTGCCGCCGGCACCCCTCGATGTGCTCGGCGCCGAGACCCAGGGCATGATCGGATACATGGTCGAGCAGGAGCTCGGCAACCGGCTCCCGGTGGACAAGCCGCTGGCAACACTGCTGACCATGATCGAGGTCGATCCGGATGATCCCGCGTTCGCAACACCGACGAAGCCGATCGGGCCTTTCTACGAACGTGACATAGCCGAGAAGCTCGCGGTGGAGCGCGGGTGGGCGTTCGCCCAGGATGGCGATTCGTTCCGGCGTGTGGTGCCGTCTCCGAGACCTCGCCGGATCTTCGAGCTGCGACAGATCCGGTGGATGCTGGAAAAGGGCGCTGTCGTGATCTGCGCAGGAGGAGGCGGGATTCCGACGATGTTCATCGACGAGAACACGCTTGTCGGCATCGACGCGGTCATCGACAAGGACTTCGCCAGCGGTTTGCTCGCCCGAGACCTCGAGGCCGACCTGCTCGTCATGGCGACCGATGCAGATGCGGTCTATGTGGATTGGGGGACTCCGAATCAGCGCGCGATCGAGCGGGCAAACCCGGATGTGTTGTTTTCCATGCGGGAGGATTTCCCAGCGGGTTCGATGCAACCGAAGGTGGTGGCCGCGTGCGAGTTCGCCGCCGCAACAGGGCGCCCTGCCGCCATTGGATCCCTTGCCCAAGTCACGGGGCTCGTTGCGGGGACCGCAGGCACCGTCGTGACCCCTGAGGTCGACGACATCGTGTACCGCACCGAGTCGTGACATCATGACCACAACCGCATCGGGAGTACCAACATGACCATTGATTTGTCCGGCCGTTCATTCGTCAAGGAACTCGACTTCACGCCCGACGAGCTTCGGTACCTCCTCGATCTGTCGAGCTCACTCAAGTCCGCAAAGGCGACCCGAACCGAAGAGCCTGTTCTCGTGGGACGGAACATCGCGCTGCTGTTCGAAAAGACGTCCACGAGGACACGGGCTGCTTTCGAGGTCGCGGCGTACGACCAAGGCGCCCACGTGACCTACTTCGACCCGTCCGGATCGCAAATGGGACACAAGGAGTCCATCGCTGACACGGGTCGGGTCCTCGGCAGGATGTACGACGCGATCCAGTACCGTGGCGAGCGCCAAGCCGATGTCGAGGAACTTGCCGCCTCATCGGGAGTGCCGGTCTACAACGGACTCACCGCCGAGTGGCATCCCACACAGATGCTGGCCGACTTCCTCACCATGCGCGAGGCGAGCGGCAAGGAGTACGCCGACCTCACCTACGCGTTCCTCGGCGACCTTCGCTTCAACATGGCACGTTCACACATCGTCACTGCAGCGCTCCTTGGCGCCGATCTCCGTCTCGCGGGACCTGCCACACTGGCACCGCCATCGGACGTCATCGATGTCGCCAGGAAGATCGCCACCGGGACGGGTGGATCCGTCACGGTGACCGAGGATGCGACGGCAGCGGTGGATGGGGTCGACTTCGTCCACACAGATGTGTGGGTGTCCATGGGGGAACCGAAGGATGTTTGGGCCGAACGAGTGACCATGCTTCGTCCCTATCAGGTGACGGCTGACCTGATGGCGGCAACGGGGAACCCCGATGTCGGTTTCATGCATTGCCTACCTGCATTCCATGACGCAAACACGGTCGTCGGCGCGGACATGATGCGTCACACCGACATGCCGGACGGCCTCGAGGTGACCGACGAGGTCTTCGGGTCCGCAGCGAGCGTCGTGTTCGAGCAGGCCGAGAACCGGCTCCACACGATCAAGGCTGTGATGGTCGCCACTTTGGCGGATTCGATCTAGTCGACCAACGACGCAGCGAATCGCTCAAGGTTCTTCTTCCAGATCTGTTTCAGTATCGGTGCAGCGACAGCCGCGACGACGGGGCCGCCGAGATACCAAGGGAATCGGAGGTCTTCGCTCCACGCGAATTCGGTGCCTGTTCCCACTTCCGACAGATCGAACACACCCGTCCCCTCCACAAGACCAGTGTGCTCGACACCGATCCTCCTGCCCTCGACCCACTCGGTGACAATCATCACGTCGTCCGTCCGTAGCGGTCCGACCCGGGTCCGGACCACCATCGTCGTCCCGAGTCCCTGGCGCTGATCGCCGACGAACTCGATGGACTCGGCATCTGCCATCCAATCTGCGTGACTCGCGAGGTCGCACAAGGCGTCCCACACGTGGCCGATCGGGTGATCGATCGAGATCGTGATGCCGATGCGTGCCATGGGGGCCTCCTGGGAACGGAACCCAACGGTACTGGCGCGAACGCCACCACGCCTACGATGCCGCCATGATTCGCCACGCAGCATTCCTCCGCGCGATCAACGTGGGTAACCGACGCGTGAAGATGGAAACCATACGGGAGATCCTCATGAGCGACGGATTCGTCGATGTCGCCACGCACCTCGCCAGCGGCAATGTGTGGTTCTCAGCGGGACCTGATCCGACGGAGACGTTCGAAACCCGCATCGAAACGGTCCTTGAACGGACCCTCGGCTACCCGGTCGACACGTTCGTGCGATCACTCAGCCAACTCGAAGCTGTGGTCAGCGACGTGCCTTTCACCGACGATGAAGTCGATGGGGCACACGGACTCATGATCAACTTCCTCAAGCGTCCTCCCGACGCCGCAGCCGTCAGTCTGATCGAAGCTGCGAGCACCGACACCGACCGTTTCGTCATGGGCGACAGGGTGCTGTATTGGCTGCGATGGACCTCCGAGAGCGATCCCCGGATTTCCGGAATCATCGAGCAAGCTGTCGCTGACCCGATGACCGGCCGCACGATCCGTACAGTCGCACGGATGGCCAAGGGTTGATGATCCCCGGATTCGACCGCTGATTCACGAGCAGCAGCACCTCTCCTACGCTCGGAGGATGCCCCGATTGAAGACCGTCTTTCGCGTGATGACCTACGGGTTCCTCCTCTTGGGAGTCGGCCTTTCGATACCCGCCGTCGCTTGGCCCTCCATCGCCGAGGACATGGACCTGCCGATCGCCGGCCTCGGAGTCGTGACGCTCCTCTATGGCGCCGGGGTGACGGTTGCCACACTCTCGGGCGGCTGGGTGTCGGAACGATCCACCACCAGCACGACGCTCCGGTTCGGCGCCGGGATTGCCGCCATCGGGCTCCTGGCCGTCGCTGTGACCCCGTCGTGGGCACTCCTGCTCGTTGCGATCGCCGCCTTCGGCGTCGGGGCAGGAACCATCGACGCTGCCATCAATGCGTACGTGGCGGTGCGGCATGGCCCGAGGGAGATGGGCGTGGTCCATGGTGTGTTCGGCGTCGGAGCGATCATCGCTCCGTTGCTCGTCACAGGGTTGATCGCAATCGGGTGGTCGTGGCGATCGAGCTTTGCAACCCTCGGTTTCGCCCAGCTGATCTTTCTTGCCGCGCTCTTGAAGTTCGCTGGCGGGATCTCGATACCCACGAAACGCTCGACGGGCGACAACTCCAAGTTGGGGATCACGCAACCGCTCGTCTGGTCGATCACTGCCTTCGTGGCATATGCGGCCGTTGCGGCGAGTACCGGCGTGTGGGCCTTCACCTACCTCACGGAAGAGAAGGGATATGCGGACGGCTCGAGCGGCATCATCGTCGCAGGCTATTGGGCGGCCTTTGCTGCAAGTCGCTTCCTCCTCAGCCTGTCCCACGACCGGTTCGACCCGCGGTCGATCCTGCGATGGGGCATGGCTCTGACGATCACAGGACTCCTGGTGTTCTGGCTCAGTCCATCTCCTGTTGTCGCCGTGCTGGGGTTGATCTTCAGCGGGTTCGCCCATGGACCGTTCTTCCCGCTCCAGATGGTGCTGACACCGCAACGCTTCGGAACCGTGCTTGCTCCGACCGTGATCGGCTACGAGATTGCCGCCATCAACGTCGGGAGTGCCGCCGTGCCGGCGTTCATCGGCTTGTTCGTCGCGTCCATCGGCCTTGAGGTCGTTCCGCCCGCGCTTGTCATCGCAGCCGTCGTGCTGACGATCACCATCGAGATGCTGGCGCGGACCCAGCGTCGTCGCGTACCGGCATCCGGCTGACCGCGTCCGGCACATCGCCACACAATCCACCACCGGAATCGGGATGTTCGTGTCCCCCAAAGGGCGAGGCTTGTGCGAGTAACTTGCTGTGGAAGCCCTGTACGCAACGAACGAGCTGATACGAGTGGAAGACATTCCGGTCGTCCGCAGGACAGAAGATTTCGATGTGTTCTATCGCTCCGAGTATCGATCGGTCCTCGGACTCGCCATCGTGCTGTCAGGCGATCGCAGTGCAGCCGAGGAGCTGGTGCAGGATGCGTTCCTGGCCACCTACAAGGCATGGGATCGGGTCGGGGTCCTCGACAACCCGGGCGCGTGGGTCCGAAGACTGGTCGCCAACCGGGCTGTGTCACGATTCCGCCGCCTGGCCACCGAGGCGAAAGCATTGGTACGGCTCACACCGGAGCCATCGGTCGACTCAGCGTCAGCAACAGAGGCCGCGCTCGATGTATGGCATCGGGTCCGTGACCTTCCGAAACGCCAGGCTCAGGTCGTCGCCCTGACCTACCTCGAGGATCTCCCCCGACGGGACGTCGCAGCCATCCTTGAGGTCTCCGAGGAGACGGTGAAGACGCACCTCGATCGCGCCAGGGCGACGTTGGCGACCATGCTCAACACCGAGAGTGAGGCCCCGCATGGATCCTGACAAAGAGCTGTCGCGCGCTGCCGAGCGACTCAACACATCGCTTGCCCGTGAGGTGATACCTCCCGCACCCCGGCCGCCTCAGCGGCCATGGTTCGCGACGGCACTCGCGGCAGGGGCGCTCACGTTCGGGGTTCTGGGAATCGTCTACATCGCTGCGACTGCCGGTGAGGGGAACGATGTCACCGGAGCGCCGGATACCACGCTGCCGACGCCCGGCACGACATCTTCCTTCGCAGAGCGCGTCCATGAGAACGACGAGCACGGCCTCACTGTCACGATCCCGGAAGGCTGGCGGACCTCCGCAGGAACACTCGCACCGGCATTGGCCCCGGGCATCCAACCACTCTACGAGGTGCTTTCGATCGGCACCTTCGACATGCGCCCGGGTGGAGAACATTGCGACTACCTGCCCGAGACAGCGATGCGCGACATGGAGCCGACCGATGTGCTGGTGTCGATCCAGTTCAATGATGCAGCGCGGGCGCAACCGTGGCCCGATGTGTTCGGACCCGACAGCTGGCTCTCGCAGGGACCCGACGACGCCGTCGCTGATTGCACCGATCGTGAGGATCTCGACTATCGCGTCGCTGTCTTCATACAAGGCACCCAGGGCATCGTGATTCAGGCCACATTCGGTGGTGCCGTGACCGAACAAACCGTGTCGGAGACCTACGCCCTGATCAACTCGATCATCGTCGATCCCGGAGCTCGGCCCGAGCCCTATGACCCCGGGTACATCCAGTCGTGGTCGATCGAATATGGGCCGGACTGGTACAGGGCCGAAGGGTCGGAACTCATGCCCGTGGTCGGGGAATCGATCACGCTCGCCACCTTCCCGTTGCGCGCGGGCGGGGATCTCTGTGCGCACATGCCGGAGAATGCGCTCCGCGATCTGGGACCCGGTGACGCGCTGGTGACCATCTTCATCGGATGGCACACCGGTAACGAGCCATGGCCCGACAACGGGTTCGACGACAGTGTGTTCCCTGCGACGCCGGGTGTCGATGCGCACGAGTGCGCCGAACGACCGGACCTTGAGATCCACTGGGGAGCCTGGTTCAACGCGGAGGGTCACTATCTGCTTGTGGCGTTCGGGGACGAGGTGAGTCCCGAACGGCGATCCGAGACATGGGCGATTCTGTCATCCCTGCGACCAGAGAGGGATGTGCCTGCCTCTGCGGACCGCGGCGTCTGCGTGTCCACCCGCCCACCCGTACCCGGTCTCGTTCCGCCCGAAAGGTGGGGTCCCACACCCTCGGATGGAGATTCGGTCTGGTACGGCACCCCCGACCTATGGGTTCCGATGCGTGTGGATGGCGCGCATCAGGAACATTTCAGCGTGTGGTGGAGCCAGCAGTTCACCGACCCCGGCCTTGAGTCCCGACCCGAGCTGTCCGTCACATTGGAACGGCTTGATCGAGACGCTCCAATCGTCACGAACGAGGGACCGGCTACGAATGCGTCCACGGCGCAGGACGGATTGTTCATGATCGCGGACGTCGAATTCCCGACCAGCGGATGCTGGCGGGTGACCGGCGATTACAAAGGGGCAAGCCTTGGGTTTGTCGTCAACGTCCCGTGACAGCGAACGTGGTTGAATGCCAGCACGATGCATCCTTCCGAGACCATCTCAACGTTCTACGACGCCTTCGGTCGCAAGGATGCCGACGTAATGGCTGACTGCTACTCAGCCGATGTCCATTTCACCGACCCGGTCTTCGGGGACCTGCACGGCGATGAAGCTGCCGGCATGTGGCGGATGCTGTGCACACAGGCTGCGGAGCTCGAGGTCACGACGTCCGATGTCCGCGTGGACGGGACCACCGGGTCGGCTTCCTGGGAGGCCGCGTACACCTTCGGCCCGTCGCGGCGCGTCGTACACAACCACATCGCTGCGCAGTTCGAATTCGACGAGCGCGGACTCATCGTCCGTCATATCGATCAATTCGACCTCTGGAAATGGTCCAGGATGGCGCTCGGCCCGATGGGTGTGTTCTTGGGATGGGCACCGTTCTTCCGATCCCGTGTGCGCCAGACGGCGCGCAAAGGACTGGACCGTTTTCTCGCCAATGAAACGCCTTCGGGTGCCCCCGAGGACTAATTCATCCGTTTGATCACGAACGTGGCTCCCCACACCACGACGATCGAACCGACGATCGCCCCGATGATCCCACCGAAGTCGAACTTCTCGGCGTCACCGATGCCGAACACCGATGTGAACAGCCAGAATCCGACCATGGCTCCGAGCAAGCCGAGCACAAGTGACACGACCCACGACACGGGACCGCTCAGGTGACTGAACGCATCATTGGGGACGACCGCCCGTGCGATGGCACCGGCGACCAGTCCGAGTAGTAGGGCTCCCAGCATGTGTATTCCTCCCTGGAGACGGTGCGGCATCGTACCAGCGGACACACGCCGTTTCCGAGAATCGGTTCACAGCACCAATCGAGCCTCGATCTCTCCTTCGGACAACTCGCGCCCTGTCAGCTCGAATCCATAACGCAAGTAGAACGGTTCGGGTGACCCCCGACCGATACGGAACCCCACACGGATGCCCGGGACCTTTCTCCGTCTGGCTTCGGCCACGAGAAGTTCAAGTGCACGTACCCCGATTCTCCGCCGCTGATGCTCGCGGTCGACAAGGAGGCGCCACAGGAACAGGTCAGGTTCCCCGTCGTCTTCAAGTGCAACCATCATGAAGCCCGCAACCACCTCGTCCGCAACCACCGCCCGCAGCCATGGACGGACCCGTCGTCCGTCGCGTTCTGGGGGCAACAGCGCCTGGGCAAGTGATTTGGCCACCGGTGCGACAAATCGTTCCTGGGACCGATGGGTTGCCAGCGCGTACACGGCGTCAAGATTCTCGGGGGTGACCTCAACGAGCTCAACGGTGTCGGGCGGCGCGGTTGGTCGTGCCCGCCAACGATCCCGATCGGGACGCGTCATCCCATAGATCCAATCGTCGCTGAGGTCGTCCTCCTTCCAAAACGACGACCTCGTGTGCCCCTCGAACCGGAACCCGGTCCGTTCGAGCAGCTGGGCCGATGCGACGTTGTCGGGATGAAGCATGCCGAACACCCGTGTCACCCCGGCGTCGTCAAACAGGTAGTCGACGAGAGCATCAAGTGCTTCGACGGCAAAGCCCTTGCCCCAATGGTCCGGATCGAAGTTGTATCCGACCTCGGCGGTCCTGCCCTCCCAGCTCAGACTGACCCCGACGTCCCCGACCACGGCTCCGCTCCGCCGATCACACACCGACGCCATCCACCACTCATCGTTCTCGGGTCCGGCCATCGCCATGACCGATTCGACGAGCGCTTGCGCATCGACGAGCGAGAAAGGCGTAGCCCATGTCTGGAACTCCGCGACGTCAGGATGACTTCTGCGCTCAGCCAGCCCCTTGGCATCGTCCGCGACCATCGAGCGGATGACAAGCCGTTCGGTGGTGATCGGCGTGAACACGAATCACCGGCGCGTTGCTGCTATGAATCGTCGCTGTGTGACGAGTCCGGTTCGCCCTTCGTGGCAGCCGCAATGGTCGACACGTCCCGAACGCCGAAGGCAATCAGGATGAAGAGGATGCCGAGCACGATCGCCATACCAGCAACACCGAACGCCACCACCGAGGTGAACAACGAGGTCTGGAGGAATGCCGAGTTCATCGCGGTCTGGCGCAGCGGGTCCTCACGATCGAGTTCCGCATAGGTCTTGCCACCGGTGATGTTGAGCGTGTGCTTCTCGATCACGCGGGCTTCGCAATAGGCGCTCAGCGGGCCGTTGACGTCGTTGCCGGCGAGGCAATCAGCATCATCGGATACGGTGATGTTCTGGTCCGCGAGCGTCCCGCTGACAATGAGCCACGTCGTGGCTCCCGAGATGATGAATACGATTCCGACGACCAAAGTTGCGATGAACGCTGCTTTTCTCATGACCTCTCCATGGGTATCTACGCACATTACCAACAGCGGGGTCCGTCGGCCTCATGGTTGGTGGGAGATTCTGCGAATGGTGACCGGGTCATTGGACGTGCCGGATCCGTGATTCGTATACAACGCACCGTCGGGTCCGACGGTGATGGCGTTCGGTCTGCCGAATGACGAGTCACCACCTCGTCCGTCCCGGTCGCCCGGCTCACCGTTGCCTGCAATGATCTCGACGAACCCCGTCGCAATCTCGTATCGGAACACGACGTAGGCGCCACGACTCGTGATGTAGAGCGATCCGTCGAGATACACCCCGTGGGAAGTTGCCTTCGGGAACTTGAACAGCTTCTCCACCGTCCCGTCGGAGACGACAGAGAACAGGGAGCCATCCTTGTGGTCGATGATGTAGATGGTGCCGTCGGGTCCCCGAGCGATGCCGTTGACACCGTTGAAGCGGCGGTCGGTCACCCAGTCGGTCACGGTGCCATCTGGTGCAACTTTGTGGATCTTGTTGCTGTTGTAGGCCTCGACGATCAGCGAACCGTCCGCGTTGACGAGGATGCCCGTGGGCCCGCGTATGCCCTCGGCGAAGATCTGCGCCTCGCCATCCGGGCTGATTCTGAAGACCTTGTTGGATCCGTAGCTGGACTGGTAGATGGTCCCATCGTCGGTGAGCACGGTCATCGTGAG
>CBDUOH010000032.1:0-22664 GCA_965368815.1 uncultured Acidimicrobiia bacterium | reverse complement strand
TGTGGGTGAACCGTTTCGCTGGTCAAACGACTCATGGTCATTGTGTCGGGTCCTGAAGTTCGGGTTGTTCGATACTTCTGGTTCAAATCCCGCCTCCGGCTCCAATCATTCAGCAAGCACACGGAGAGGGGCGCACGGTGGGTGCGCCCCTCTCGTTGTCTGTCTTGGTGGGTGTTGTCAGTGGTCGCCGCCCGCTCCGGTGTTGACGAAGGTGAAGTGCTTCGTCTCGCCGGTCGAGGCGTAGACGGTGACTTTGAACGGCTCGCCGGTTGGTGAACCCTCGAAGAACACCTTGAGTTCCCAGTGGCCCTCCTTGCCGACCTCGACACGGCCCGACCCGTACGGGGAACCGACCTCGATCACGCTCCCTGGCTTGGCTTTGCCATAGAACACGTCGTATGGCGTTTCCTCGCCGCATGATCCGTACTTCTGGGCGGCCCAGAACTCGTACTCGACATCGGCACCGACATACCAGACGGTCACCGACGCCTTTGTCTTGAGACCGGACTCATCGATGGCCTTGAACCAGAGTTCGTTCTTGCCGGGCCGGAGCTTGACCTCGATCTGCCAGTCGTCGCCTTCGACCCGGGCCTGCTGATCACCGAAGTACACCTTCGAGCCCGGTGTCACGCCCCCCTTCACGAGGATCACCTTGTCATCGGTCTCCGTGCCGTTGGCAGGCGACGTGATCGTGAATCGTGGCCCCTCATGCTCGTCGTCCTTCTCGACCCGCGTGATATGGAGCGTCTCCGTGGTCCGATTGCCCGCCTCGTCGACGGCTGTGAACTGCAGCTCGTTCTTCCCGAGTCGCAGTGCGACGTTGATCTTCCAAAGCTCTCCGTCGACCCGAGCGGGGTCGTCGCCATAGAAGACCTTCGAGCCCATTTCGACCTCGCCACGAACCGTGATGACTTCGTACGTCGTGCGTGAACCGTCCTTTGGTGACGTGATGGCGAAGCGTGGGGGAGTCGTATCCGGTTCGGCGAAGTACACGAACAGCGTGCGCCGGGACAGGTTCCCCGCCTCGTCGCGAGCCTTGAACGTCAGTGAATTCCTGCCTTCCTTCAGCTCGACCTCCATCGCCCACCGGTTGCCGTGTTGGTCGGCCAGGCGGTCGCCCAGGAAGACGACAGCGCCTTCTTCGACAGCTCCGCTCACCTCGATGATGTGCGTGTCGACCTGACTGCCGTTCTCCGGGGACAGGATCGAGAACCTCGGGGGTGTGGTGTCCTTGTCCGAGGGACGTTCCTTCTCTTCGACCTGTTTGTCGGAGATGTCGTCAGCCGGAGGCTTGGTTGTCGTCGTTTCGGTCGCAACATCGCCCGATGCGTCGAACGAAGCCGACGCATCGGGTGCTTCCACCACCTGGGGTGTGGAGCCGATTCCTGCGATCGCTGCTCCGCCGATGAACACAAGCACAAAGGCGAAGAGTGCAACAAATATCGGGTTCCGTTTCATCAAAGTGTCCCTTCCAGAGGTTCGGTGTGATGCATCTGCTCCCACCGTCCAAGCCCACCCGTAACACGAACGACCGCCCCTCGAGGTTTACCCGTTCACATGTTTGGGTCGGAGGACCCATGCGAACGGTCGGGATGTCGGCGCTGTCGCCCGAGCGTCGCTCAGGGCATGGGCCCGATGGGCCGATAGAGGGATAAACCTGACACGGACCTGATGCGAGTAACTGATAGGACATGACAGTACGACCGAAACATCGTACGCCTGCCGAGGCGGGGGGTCACGAGGGGGACACGAACTCCTTCGTGCCTGTCGTACGCGCCATCGAGCCGTTCGAACGGTTCTATGCACGGGAGTTTCGGTCGGTGGTCGGTCTAGCACTTGCACTCTCAGGGAGCAGATCTGGTGCCGAGGACATTGCACAGGAAGCGTTCATCGCAGCCCACAAGAAGTGGGATCAGATCGGCGCGTACGACAAACCTGAGGCGTGGGTCCGTCGAGTCGTCGCAAACCTGTCGGTCTCCCGCTTTCGGAGAAAGGCGAACGAGATGAAGGCCTTGTCGAGGCTCGCCGGATTCGGGAACGATCACGTCTCTCTCGGGGCACTGCCTGCAGAGGCCGAGCACTTCTGGGCACAGGTGCGTCGACTCCCCAAGCGTCAGGCACAAGCGGTAGCACTCCACTATCTCGAGGACATGGCGATAGCCGATATCGCCGACGTCCTCGACTGCAGCCCCAATACCGTCAAGGTGCATCTCCACAAAGGGCGTATCGCACTCGCTGAACGTCTTGACATCGATGGAGGTTCGGTATGAATTCGCTCGATCGCCTCGCGTACGCAGCAGCCGATGCCATCGACACAAGCGTTGGTCAGATCCCCGTTCCGATCTGGGGGGCTCGGACTCCCGTGCTTCATCAGGTGAGGCGGGCAGCGGGATATGCGCTTGCGGGTGCCGCCGCCGCCGTTTTCGCCGTGTTCGCCCTGCTTGTGGTCGCACCGCCGGCCGAAGAGAGCACCAATGTCACACCGTCAACAGTGATTGCACCGACAACTGTGGTGTCCCCGACCACGAACCCGGCCGACCCGACCGTGCCACCCACGTCGACACCGTCGAACCCGGACCGTGTCGTCCCTGTCCCGGTGCCCGATGGATCGGATCGGACGCCTGGTGCAGACACCGAGCCACCAGCGATCGTGATCGTGTCACCCGAGCCTGGCCAACACTTCGAGGTCGACAGGGTCGTCGTCGAGGGGTTCACCGAGATCGGTGCCGCGGTGCGCTCGGCCGATGGACAACGCGTCGCAGTCGATCACGAGGGCTACTGGCAGCACGAGGTCGTCCTGGCGCCGGGGTCCAACCGGATCGGCTTCATCGCGATCGATGCCTCGGGCAACGAGGGGTCCGTGGCGATGGAGATCGTCCGCGATGTCCCTCCGCCGACGACAACGACCACGCGACCGAAAGTAACGACCACGACCGAGGGGCGGACGTGGGAGTTCACGGCGCACAACACGTATGGCACGTGTGCGGAGACACCGCCGTACGACGTGTTCCACGGCACCGGCAAGCCCGGAACCGAGATCACAATCACGAGTGAGTTCGGAAGTGGCAACACCGTCGTGAGCGAGACCGGTGAGTGGGAAGTCAAGGTGTACTTCCCTTCGGCCCCGATCGATACCCAGTTCGAGGTCAAGGTCCGGGATTTCACGGGCGCCAAGAAGCTCTTCGAGTTCACCTACACAAGCGGCTGATAGACCACTTGGGGCACCGATTCTGCCTCCGGTGAATCTGTGAGCTTGAACCATGGTTCGGTTACCGTCACCATATGGCGGACCAGGCGACATTCGAAGACGATGCGATGCAGTATGCGCCGCAGCTGTATTCCGCCGCACTGCGGATGACGAGGAATGCCGCAGACGCCGAGGACGTGGTGCAGGAGACCTACCTGAAGGCATACCGTGGATACGGTTCTTTCAAGGAAGGCACCAATCTCAAGGCGTGGTTGTACAGGATTCTCACGAACACGTATATCAACAAGTATCGCAAGGCACAGCGGCGACCCAACGAGGTGGAACTCGGTGAGCTCCAGGACATGTACCTGTACCGCCGGTTGGGCGAGCAGTCGGGCGCGACCGAGAGCGCGGAGCGACAGGCGTTGGACATGTTCGTCGACGACGACATCATCAAGGCCATCGATGCCCTGCCAGAAGCTTTCCGGCTTCCTGTGTTGTACGCAGACGTGGACGGATTCAGCTACAAGGAGATCGCCGAGATCCTCGACATCCCGATCGGTACGGTCATGTCGCGATTGCACCGGGGAAGAAAAGCCCTGCAACGAGAGTTGTACGACCTGGCAGTGGAACACGGACTTGTGGAGCCAGTCGAATGAGCGGTTGCGACAACGCCGTCGAGTATGTCTATCAGTACATAGACGACGAACTGACGATGACACGGCGAGCGCGTATCCGGCTCCACTTGCGAAGGTGCGGATCCTGCGTCGGCTCCTACGAATTCGAACAACAGCTCAAGGCGCGCATCGCCCAGGCCGGTCGGCAACAGCCGTCACCCGAATTCCTGCAGGCAATCAGGCGGATCGTGGACGAAGAGCGCTGCAAACCCAAGGATTCCACCTCCTGATCCATTCGCCGATCGGCAGGTATTTCGCCCGCTGATAACGCTGCTCGCCGATTCTCTCATCTGATTCTCACGTCGTATCGGGAACTCAGAGGGTCGGCGTGGCGTTTCTACTACATGAAATCACGTGCGGTGCCGATATGGACAACACGCCGCAGTAACGGAGGCAAGCATGAATGAGACAGCATTGAAGGGTCGCAAGTTCACCGGTGCTGCCCGTGCTCCCAAGACATATTCCGAGGGTCGTACCTGCGCCACGAAGGGTTGCGACACCCGACTTTCGCAGTACAACCGACGCGAGTGGTGTTACACGCACGCTCCCACCAAGTACCCGCGTCTTCGCGGTCGCATCGTCAAGGCAGACGCCTAGACCCCTCACACGCCCGATCCTCCCGTAGACGGTCGGTGGAATGGCACAAGAGTGTGTCAGCCCACCGACCGTCTATTCTGTCGGGCATGAACCGGATCGCTCGAATCGCATCGCTCCTCCTCGTCGGCGTCCTCGTGCTCGGACTCGCCGCTCCCGCGTTCGCCACGGCGTCACAGAACGAGGAAGAAGAGACGCCGGAAACCACTCTCACCTCGGAGCCGCAGTGGGACACACCGCCAGCAGTGGTTGTCCCGGCAGCCGCCGTTGAGGAGGAAGAGCTTCCCTGGACCGCACGGTTCATCTACCCCACGATTGCGGCCGCAGCCGTGCTGCTCGTCATAGGGCTCGCGATCGGATACAACCGTTCGATCAGGAAGAAGTACGAAGTCGTTTCCTGACCGTCTGTGACGCGCTGCCGACAGGGCGACGTAGTCTTGGGGCATGAGCAACATCGACTGGGACACCGCGCGATCGACTGCGCAGCGGTTCTCGGGTTCCTACCCACTGGCTGACACCTATCACGAACGCCGGTTTGCGATGCAGGCACCCGACATGGTGGCCCGCGCATCTGATCTTGTGGCCGACGCCACCGGGCTTGCAATCCCGGGACAGCCCGACGTTGCCGTCGTATCACGTGGTGACTGGGTGCGGAACAACACCGCGTCGTTCGCGGCGCTCCTCGAACCGATCGACAAGGCGCTGGGGAAATCAGGTGGCACATCGTCGCTCGCAGGAAAGGCGATGGGCGTGCAGCTCGGGGCGGTGCTCGGATTCATGTCCAAGCGGGTGCTCGGCCAATACGAACTCGTGCTCCCGACCGGGGATTCCGAGTTCGGGGATACGGTGCTGTTCGTCGGGGCGAATGTCCTGTCGATGGAGCGGCAGCACCAGTTCAAGCCATCGAGCTTCCGATTCTGGGTGGCGCTGCATGAATGCGCCCACCGCGCCCAGTTCACCGGTGTGTCATGGATGCGGCCGTACTTCCTTTCACTCGTGCATGACCTCGTCGCGACCGAAGGGAGGGAGGAGGGACGGCTTGCGCGCATCGCGTCCCAGATCCGGAGCGCGGTGGAGGCTGGCGAGGACCCCATCGGTGAGAACGGTCTCGTCGGTCTGCTCGCCTCACCGGATCAGCGTGGCGTGCTCGACAAGGTGCAAGCCCTGATGTCACTGCTCGAGGGCCACGGCCATGTCGTGATGGACCGGGTCGGGGCGCGCGAGATCGTCGATGTCAAGCGAATGTCGAACGTGCTGAAAGCCCGCAGGAAAGACCCGAAGTCGGCAGCACTGATGAAGCTCATCGGTATCGAGATGAAGATGCGCCAATACGAGGACGGTGCACGCTTCATTGCCGAGGTCGAGCGGCTTGCTTCCTGGGAAGCGCTGTCGATGGTGTGGGAGTCCGAACAGACACTCCCCACAATCGACGAGATCCGGAATGCCCGGCGTTGGCTCGACAGGATGGCTGGATGAGCCCTGACGTCGTGGCTGCGCTCGCCGCACTTGAGTTCAAAGGTACGTGCTGGGTGGCGCTCGGGGGCGGGGCGGATTCGTCCGTGCTCTTCGCCGCAGCGGTCGAGGCATTCGGGCGCGAGCGCGTCGCGGGGTTGTTCGTGGACCACGCGCTTGAAGGATCATCGATGCTGCGAACCTCGGCAGAGACCCTGGGAGCGATGCTCGGGGTGCCGGTACGGGTGGTCCCGGCTCCCGTTCCCGACGGCTCGGATCTCGAGTCGAGGGCGCGCGAGGCAAGGTATGCCGCCATCGACTCGGTCGTCGGTCGGGATGATGTGTGTTGTACCGGCCACACGAGCGATGATCAAGCCGAGACCGTCCTCATGCGCCTGATGCGAGGCGCCGGCGCGACCGGCTTGTCGGGCATTCCTGGTGCCAGGGGCCGATTCCGTCGTCCGTTGCTCGGATTCAGCCGCGCCCGTCTGCGCGAGATCGCCGACGAGCTCTCACTTCCCTATACCGATGACCCAGCCAACGATGATCCCCGATTCCTGCGCTCGCGCCTCCGCAACGACCTGATCCCCATGATCGAAGAGGGGTACAGCGACGCATTCCGAGAGAATCTGGCCCGCTCGGCCGAGCTGGTCACACAGGACGACACGCTGCTCGAAGACCTCGCTGCACAAGCTCCGGTCTGCACGCTGGCTGACGAGGCACGGATTCCGACGGCCGTTCTGGCGACCTCGGCCGATGCCGTCGGCGCCAGGATCGTCCGTCGAGCCCTCGCCGGGTTCTTCGACCCGTATCACGGCGGTCATCGTGACATCGATGCGGTGCTCGCGACGGCCGATGATGGAATCCAGCGGAATCTGGCTGGTGGGCTGACGTGTCTCATCGAGGACGCCGAGGTGGTGATCCTTGCCAAACGCGAGGTCGCCGTTCCTGCACCGATCGCCATCGATGTCGGGTCGACGTTCGAATGGGCAGGCGAGCGATACACCGTGCAGATCGGCGAGCGTCCAGCCATCCTGGCGGTGTGCCCGCGCCGGACCGCCGTGCGAATCCGCGCCAATGCGGTCCTCGGTATCCGGGCGGTGGTCGATGGTGACCGCATGGACATCGAAGGTGGAACGACCCCTGTGAGCGAGCTGCTCCGGGTTGCCGGCATCCCACAACGGAATCGGACGCGCTCGATGCTTATTACGGTGGACGATGACATCGCAGGTGTCTTCGGGGTGCGCGTTGCCCCGTGGGCGCGACCCATCGGTGGGGAGACCGCCGTGGTCATCGAACGGGAAGGCCATTCGTGAAGCTAGGAAAGACGCTCGTTTCAGCAGACGAGATCGACGAAAAGCTCGCTGAGCTCGGTGCTGCGATCTCACGCGACTACGAGGGCAAGGATCTGCTGCTCGTCGGGATCCTCAAGGGTGCTTTCGTGGTGATGGCCGATCTTGCCAGGCACATCACGATTCCTGTCGAGTTCGACTTCATGGCGGTTTCGTCATACGGATCGTCCACGAAGAGCTCAGGGGTGGTCCGTATTCTCAAGGACCTCGATCAGGAGATCGCGGATCGCCACGTGCTGATCGTCGAGGACATCGTCGATACCGGTCTGACCCTGCACTATCTGCTCAAGAACCTCACCGTCAGGAAACCGGCGAGCTTGAAGTTGGCGGCGCTGCTCGTCAAGGACGGTATCGAGCGGCCCCCGCTCGATGTGGCCTACGAGGGGTTCCACATCCCGCCAGAGTTCGTCGTCGGATACGGGCTGGATTTCGAGGGCAAGTACCGCAATCTGCCGTACGTCGCCGTCGTGGATTCGATCGACTGACCTTCGGGCAGACACCTGATCGCGGTCCGACAATCGGGCGAATTCTCCGCGGACACCAACGGTCGTTGCACCGCGTGCCATCGTGACGGACGTAGCGGGTTCGGACGACGTGAAGAAGCATCGGGTTTGTTTGTCGGTATGAAGCCGTACCATGTGACATCCGGTACATAATCATCGGGTTCAGTGACACATTGCTAGGAGCACCGTGAACCGCACGGCAAGAACCATCCTTGGGTACTTTGCAGCCATCGTGCTCGTGATCGTTGCACTGCAGGTCGTCTTCGCCCAGGCCAACGCCCCACGGGAGATCACGCTCGATCAGTTCGATGACTACCTCGCGTCGCGAGAGGTCACGGGTGAGGTGGTTCTGCGGGACAAGTCCAATGAGCTCCTCGGCACGATCGACACAGGTGACGAATCGTTCGAATTCATCGTGCGGTACCCGTCCGAGTATGCCGCCGACCTCACGACACAACTCCAGACCGCAGATGTCGAGCTGAGGGTTGACGGTCAGGCACCGACGGTGTTCGACTACTTCCTCACGTTCATTCCCTATCTCCTCATCTTCGGTCTCTTCATCTTCGTGATCATGCAGATGCAGGGCGGTGGCAACCGTGTCATGCAGTTCGGCAAATCCAAGGCGAAGCAGGTTTCCAAGGACGCACCGAAGGTGACCTTTGGCGACGTGGCGGGCGCTGACGAGGCGGTTGAGGAACTCGAGGAGATCAAGGACTTCCTTGCGTCCCCACAGAAGTTCCGTGCGATGGGCGCCAAGATCCCCAAGGGCGTGCTTCTGTATGGGCCCCCCGGAACCGGTAAGACCCTCCTTGCACGAGCCGTTGCGGGCGAGGCTGGTGTCCCGTTCTTCTCAATTTCAGGATCCGACTTCGTCGAGATGTTCGTCGGCGTCGGTGCGTCCCGCGTGCGCGACCTGTTCGACCAGGCGAAGCAAAGTGCCCCATCGATCGTGTTCATCGATGAGATCGACGCCGTTGGTCGGCACCGCGGTGCGGGCCTCGGAGGAGGTCACGACGAACGTGAGCAGACCCTCAACCAGCTCCTCGTCGAGCTCGACGGTTTCGATGTGAAGTCCGGCGTGATCGTCATTGCGTCGACGAACCGGCCCGACATCCTCGATCCTGCACTCCTTCGTCCCGGTCGGTTCGACCGCCAGGTCGTCGTCGATCGGCCCGATCTCAAAGGCAGGGAAGAAATCCTCGAAGTGCACGCCAAGGGGAAACCCCTCGCCGACGACACCGATCTCAGCGTGCTCGCGAGACAGACCCCAGGTTTCACCGGTGCCGACCTCGCAAACCTCATCAACGAAGCCGCACTGTTGTCCGCACGCCTCGGCAAGGACAAGATCGGGATGCCGGAACTCGAAGAAGCGATCGAGCGGGTCATCGCCGGACCCGAACGCAAGTCCCGAGTGATGTCAGAAGCCGAGAAGGAGATCACGGCGTATCACGAAGGTGGTCATGCACTGGTCGGGTACGCGTTGCCGAACGCAGATCCCATCCACAAGGTGTCGATCATCCCCCGAGGGCGCGCTGGAGGCTACACACTTGCGCTCCCACTCGAGGACAAGTACTACCAGCGTCGGTCCGAGATGGTCGACCAGCTTGCGATGTTGCTCGGTGGTCGCACCGCAGAGGAACTCATCTTCGAGGATCCGACGACGGGTGCGAGCAACGACATCGAGAAGGCGACCCAGATTGCCCGCAAGATGGTGATGGAGTACGGGATGAGCGACAAGCTCGGTCCGCTGCAATACGGCAAGCCTGACGGCGAGGTCTTCCTCGGCCGCGACTACAGCCGCTCCCAGGATTACTCGAACGAGGTCGCCGCGGCGGTCGACGATGAAATCCGTTACCTCATCACACAGGCCCACGACGAGGCCCGCACCATCCTCGAGACGCACATCGATGCATTGCACCGGATCGCGGAGGCACTCAAGGACAAGGAGTCGATAGGTGCCGATGAGGTGAAAGACCTCTTCCACGACGTCCCGAAGTGGGAACACGACGACGACGGCACGATTCGTATCAAAGCACCCGAATCGGCCCGGTCGATCCAATCAGCCGCCGTCGCCCGCACAGACGGGGTCAACTGACACGGTGGCCTCCACCGACGGCGTATGGCGAGCACGCGGCAGGGAGATAGATCTCTCCCATCCCATCGTCATGGGCATCGTCAATGTCACGCCTGACTCATTCTCTGACGGTGGCACGAACCTCGACGCGGACCGAGCCATCCGATCGGGTCTCGCAATGGTTGCTGACGGCGCGACCATCGTCGATGTGGGTGGTGAATCAACTCGACCTGGCGCCGAGCCCGTCGACGTGGGGGATGAACTCGATCGGGTGATACCGGTGGTCGAAGGACTCGTGGCGGGGGGCGCCACCGTATCGATCGACACAGCAAAGCCCGAGGTTGCGTCGGCGGCTCTCGAAGCGGGTGCCGTCATCGTCAACGATGTCACGGGGCTCAAGCAGCGTGCGATGATCGATGTCGTTGCCCAATCGAGTGCAGGGTGCGTCGTGATGCACATGCAGGGGACACCACGCACGATGCAGTCAGACCCGTCCTATGGCGATGTCGTCACCGAGGTTCGGGAGTTCCTCGAGTGGCGAACCGACGCGGCAATAGCCGGAGGGGTCGAACGTTCCGCCCTCGTTGTCGACCCCGGCATCGGTTTCGGGA
Organism: uncultured Acidimicrobiia bacterium; assembly: GCA_965368815.1. Classification (GTDB taxonomy): domain Bacteria; phylum Actinomycetota; class Acidimicrobiia; order Spongiisociales; family UBA5794; genus UBA5794. Next base: position 12,214 of record CBDUOH010000032.1, on the reverse strand, counting down.
AGACAATCGGTCACAATCTCGACCTCATGCGTGGCATCCCGTCGATTGCGAGGACCGGTTTCCCGGTGCTCGTCGGCCCGAGTCGGAAGTGGTTCCTCGGCGAGCTGATCAAGCCCGTGTCAGGACCGACCGATCCGACCCAACGCGACGCCGCAACCCTTGGGGCCGTTGCGTTTGCGATTGTACGCGGGGCCAAGATTCTGCGGGTCCACAATGTCGGTCCAGCGGTTGAGGTAGCGCGTGTGGTCAACGCTATGGTGCGATCTTGAGCATCACGATCGGTAACCATGAGTAAGAAGTCGACAGGACTCGAGCCGCGAGGTTTCCGCTGGGTCATCAAGGACCGTTTGGCGGTCTCTGAGCGCGTCGGTGGCTATGGGTTCCAGCACCGCAAGGTGCGCCGGGAAGAGGAGCTCATCTGGCTGCGTGAACACGGCATCAACACGATCGTGAGCCTGTACGGTCCGAGCCAGAGTGCGCTTCCGTACGAGAACGCAGGGTTCAGGTTCTCTTCGTCAGACGTGCCATCGGACGTCGAACCGGACGAAACGCAGCCGGTGTTCGAGCTGTTGGCTGACGCCGTCGATTCCGAGGACGCCGTGGTGCTCGTGCATCGCGACACGATCGACGACACACTCGCGGGGCTGCTCGCCGGATACCTCCTGTACGCCAAGATGCTCGACGATCCGATTGTTGCCACAGACGTGATCCAACGGATCCTGGGGCGCGCGATCGGGCCCGAGGGCCGCCGACTCATTCCACAACGCTGACCATGGCTCGGGCCTACATCGGGTTGGGGTCCAATGTCGGCGACCGGCGAGAGCACCTCACCGCCGCACTCAAATCGCTCGGTTCCCTGGGAACGGTTTCAGGTGGATCGCCGATCTATGAGACAGAACCGATCGGCGTCACGGATCAGGACCCGTTCGAGAATGCCGTCGTGCGTCTCGACACAGCGATGTCGCCGACGCGGCTGATGCAGGAGCTTCTCGACATCGAGCGGAGCCGTGGTCGGGTACGGAGGGAGCGATGGGGCCCACGGACACTCGATCTCGACCTCCTGTGGTTCGATGGTCAGCGGATCGAGTCCGACAACCTCACGGTGCCACATCCGAGAATGAGAGAGCGACGGTTCGTTCTTGCCCCGTTGGTCTATCTCGCGCCAGAACTCGGCGACAACCAGGGACCATACGCGCAGGCGCTCGAGGGCGTGTGGTCCCAGTCGGTCCGCCGGATCACCGGTCCGGTCGACATCGGCGCCCTGGTGTGGCGGGTCGGTCTCTTCGAAGCGATCGATCTCAAGCCGTCCGCGGGCGGATACACGGCGAATCTCGCCCATGACTGGGTGAATCGCAACGGTGCCATGTTCGGCGGCTTCCTCGGATCGACGGTGCTTGCCGTCGGGTCGGCTGAGCACCCGGACAAGATGCCGATCACCATGACGTATCGATACGTGCGGCCCGTACCTGAGGGTCGCCGCGCCGATGTTGTCACGAAGCACGAGCGTCGCTCCGATCGGTCCGCGTTGATGTCGATCACCCTTGAGCTCGACGGCGAGATCTATGGCGCGGCGCACCTGTCGGTTGTCGCAGAACGCGGCGAGACGAAGGTCGGTGCCGCCATGCCCAAGGTGTTGCCTGTCGAGGAGTGTCACCCCGTCGATGAGCTGATCGGCGCGATCGGTGGCGTCCCGGGCAACTCCGTCGAGAGCTGGAGACCGCTTGAGCGCTGGGACGTACCGGACCTCGCAGACGGCGACAGCGATGTCTTCCGCGCCTGGTGTCCGAATCCCGTCGAGGGATCTGCGGACCAGTACGCGGCTGCCGCTGCAGCCTTCATGCCGATCGATGCGCTGATATGGCCCGCCACGATGGAGGCCGCCGGCCGCTTGGAGACAGGACCCCCGATCTTCACTCCCACGGTCGAGATCACCGCACGGTTCGCCGACACCGATGACCCCGGAGGATGGATCCTCGGGGAGGCGAAGATCGACCACCTCTCATCCAAGAGTGTCGCAGGCACCGTGCGCGTCTGGTCCCATGATGGCCGCCATGTCGCGACCGGACACTCGCTGAATCTGACGATCGGATGATCCGCCGATCAGTTTCGACCGTGCGAACGCCTAACCTCGTGTCACGGACCGATACCCGAAGGATCGGAACCTCATGAACATCGCTCTTTATGGCCCGGGCAGGGCGGGTGGAGCCCTGGCGCTTGCGGCGGTTGCTGCGGGTCACAGGATCGTGTCAATCGACGGTCGGAGCCAGTCATCGGTCGATGCGCTTCGCTCGCTTGTCGTTGTCGAGCCCGGCCAACCCGATCTGTTGGTTGTCGCCGTCTCCGACGATGCAATCGAATCAGCCTCTGCCCACCTCGCTGGGGCGGTTTCGGCATCGGCCGCCGTTCACCTCTCGGGAGCCGTTCCGGTCGAAGCGTTGGCTCCATTGGAGCGCAGCGGTGCTGCCATCGGATCACTGCACCCGCTCCAGACGCTTCCGTCGGCCGAGGTGGGTGCGGTGAAGCTTGCGGGAGCCCACGTTGCCATTACGGCCGACGATCCACTGGCGGGGGTCCTCGAAGCGTTCGTCCGGTCACTTGGATGTATCCCGTTTCGCATCGATGATGCGCACAAGCCGCTCTATCACGCGGCAGCTGCGGCAGCAGCAAACTTCACGCTGGCGTCCCTCGGACTCGCCCACGAGTTGTTCGACGCCGCGGGAGTGGACCCGGTTGTGTCACGGCCCCTGGTGGCTGCCATCGTCGACAACGCATATGAACTCGGACCGAGGGATGCACTGACCGGACCCATCGCACGCGGGGATGTGGAGACCGTCAGGGCCCAGCTGGCTGCCATCAGACGCGACGCGCCCGAGTCAGCGGACCAGTATGTGGCAATGGCGAGAGCCACCGCATCGTTCACAGGGAAGTCGGACGAGTTCTTACAGGTGCTCTCGTGATCGTCGTCAGGACGTTCGAAGAGGTGCGGAAGGCGTCCACGGGGCGCGTCGGTCTCGTGCCGACCATGGGCTATCTGCATGAGGGACACTTGAGCCTCATCAGCCACGCTGCGGGCGACTCGGACACCACCGTGGTCTCGCTGTTCGTCAACCCCACCCAATTCGGCGACGCCGGCGACCTCGACGCGTATCCGACGGACGAAGCCAGGGACGCGGACCTCGCGGCCAGCGCCGGTGCCGACATCCTGTTTGCACCTCCCATCGACGAGGTGTATCCCGACGGTGCTGCGGTGACCGTCCGTGTCGCGGGAGTCGGTGACGCCATGGAGGGCGCCTTCCGACCGGGGCACTTCGACGGAGTTGCTACGGTCGTCACGAAACTGCTCGGTGGCATCGGACCGGACATTGCGTTCTTCGGCAACAAGGATGCCCAGCAGTTGGCCCTCATCCGGTCCCTCGCCGTCGGGCTCAGGATTCCGACAGTGATCGAGGGATTGCCCACGGTCCGTGAGGCGGACGGTCTCGCATTGTCGAGTCGGAATGCCCGGCTCTCGGAGTCCCAGCGGCAGGCAGCAATCGGCATCAGTCGGGCGCTGTTCGCTGCAGCAGACATCATCGAGGATGGTGAACGGAGCTCGTCCGCCATCATCGAGGCCGCGCAATCGGTGTTGGCGGAGTTCCCTGCGCTTGATGTGGAGTACGTGTCGGTCGCCGACAGTGCGACCGCAGGAATCGTCGATGAGGTTCTGGATTCATGCTTTGTGGCGATTGCTGCTCACGTCGACGATGTCAGACTGATCGACAACGTCGTGGTCGACGGCGTGACGCTCGAGGTCGACCGGGGGATCCACCTATCGAGCCCGAGTGTTCTGTACGGCGCACATTCCCGATGAGGAGGTTCTGATGCTGCTCGCCATTGATGTCGGAAACACGCAGATCGCTCTCGGCATGTTCGACGGCGACGAACTGATCGGCCACTGGCGCGTTTCGACCGTTGCCGAAGCAACGCTTGACGAGATCCGCTGGGAGATGACCGGCATCCTCGGGGCAGACGGATTCAATCAGGATCACATCGACGGCGTGTCGATATCAAGTGTCGTTCCGGCGGTGACATCGAAACTGCGAACCATCGCACCGTACGTGTCGGCCGGTGACGTGGTCGTTGTGGAACCGGGTACCCGAACGGGCATGGCAATCGAGATCGACAATCCTCGCGAGGTCGGGGCAGATCGGATCGTGAACTCGGTCGCGGCTCGACACAAGTACGGATCGCCTGTGGTTGTGGTCGACTTCGGCACGTCGACCAACTTCGATGTCGTCGGCGTGGACGGGGCCTATCTCGGGGGTGCCATCGCCCCTGGACTTGAGATCGCCACCAATGCCCTCGTGTCGGGTACCGCAGCGCTGAGGAGGGTCGAGTTCTCACCACCGCGATCAGTTATCGGGAAGGGAACCGTCGAAGCGATCCAGTCCGGTGCCCTCTACGGCCACGCAGGCATGGTGGACGGCATCATGGAGAGGATTGCCGCCGAGTTCGACACGGATGTCACAAGAGTGGCGACCGGGGGTCTTGCGTCTACCATCGTGCCGCACTGCACGAGCGTCGACACGGTTGACGCGTACCTGACGCTTGAGGGCCTCAGGATCATCTTTGAACTGAATCAGGAACCTGAATGACCGAAACGCCGCACGAGGATCAGGTCGAGCAGCTGGACGACCTCCAAGCGCTCGAAGACCATCCGTTGACCCGCCAGCGGCTTGTCAAGTATCGGGCGGCGATGGAGGACGGCGGTTTCCCGTACTCGTTCAAGAGGACGGCCACCGCACACGATCTGATCGAGCGGTTCCCCGATCTCGAGCCCGGCACGGAAACCGGTGTCACTGTTGCGGTGGCCGGACGGCTCATGAATACGAGGGGGATGGGCAAGTTGATCTTTGCCGTCGTGTCGGATTTCTCCGGGACGATTCAGCTGTTCGTCGACAAGGGAACACTCGGGGATCAGGCATTCGAGGCGTTCGAGGATCTCGACGCCGGCGATTGGATCGGTGCATCGGGCGAGGTCATGACGACGAAGCGAGGGGAGCTCTCGGTCCGGATCAGCGAGTTCGACCTCCTCCAGAAGAGTCTCCGGCCGCTGCCGGACAAGTGGCACGGACTCAAGGACGTTGAGGCGCGGTCGCGTCAGCGCTACGTCGACCTGATCGCCAACGAGGATGCTCGGGCTGTTGCGATCGCCCGTACCAAGGTGGTCGGTGAGCTCCGGCGCCAGTTCGAGTCCCGTGGATACGTCGAGGTCGATACCCCGATCCTGTTGCCACAGGCCACGGGGGCAACAGCTCGGCCGTTCCATACCCATCACAACGCGCTCGACATGGACATGTCACTTCGCATTGCGACCGAGCTCTACCTCAAGCGACTCGTCGTCGGTGGCCTTGAGCGCGTGTTCGAAATCGGAAGGATCTTCCGCAACGAGGGTGTGGACAGCACGCACAATCCCGAGTTCACGATGCTCGAGTCGTATGAGGCCTTTGCCGACTACCACGACATCATGGACCTCGTCGAGGAGGTGATCGGTGCGTGTGCTGTGGCGGTGAACGGATCGACCGATGTCGAAGTCGACGGCAAGCACTTGTCCCTGGCTGCACCGTTCGAACGGATCACCATGCTCGACGCCGTGAAACAAGCTCTCCGGCTGAGCATCGACTACGACACGGACCTCGATGAGCTCCGAACGGTTGCGCGGGACAACGGCGTCGAGCCCGAGGACCACTGGGGGTCGGGGAGAATCATCGAGGCGCTGTACGACGAACACGTCGAGCATGCGCTGTGGGAGCCGACGTACGTCACAGAACACCCCATCGAGATATCGCCGCTATCGAGAGTCCATCGTTCGAAACCCCATGTGACCGAGCGGTTCGAGTTGATCATCGCCGGCGCCGAGTACGCAAACGCCTTCTCCGAACTCAACGACCCATTCGATCAGCGGGAGCGGTTCGAGAGTCAGGTGGCGATGCGCGATGCCGGCGACGACGAGGCACACCCCATCGACGAGGACTACATCAGGGCTCTCGAGTACGGCCTCCCGCCCACCGGCGGCCTCGGCATCGGCGTCGACCGTCTCGTGATGCTGTTGACAGGAGCAACGCACATCCGCGAGGTCATCCTGTTCCCGACGATGCGACCCGAAGCCTGATCAGGCCTCAGCCACCACAGGTTGCATCGAGCGTGCCCGGGATCTGCTCGAATTGATCGGTCGAGGTGTCATCGAACACTGCCTCTGCGTGCACCTTTGATCCGTCATATTCGACAACCCATTCAGGGACCCCGATGAAGCCGGCCGTGGCTTCCCAGGCGACAGACGGATTCTGGAAGTCCTCGATGTCGTTCAGGGTGACCGATTGAATCGTGCCTTCACCGTCCATGGCGTTGCCTTCGTTGCGGTCCTGGATCGAAGCGTCAAGCTGGACGCGAACACCGTCCACCTCGCCGAAGGCACCCGACGAGAACGAAACCCTCGCATTGCCGGTGTTGTCGCTGCCCTGGAGGCAGTAGTAGTTGTCGAATTCGTAGGTGTTGTCGCCGATGGTCAAGGTGGCTGACCCGCCGCCACCCGGTGCACCCGGGTTCGCTGACCCGGCGGTTGTCGTGGTGGCATCCTGTCCGCCCGTCGCCGGGGTCGAGGTCGGGCTGCCGGCGAGCGTCGTGGCGGTGGCTCCCTCCGAATCGCCTCCACACGCGCTGACAGCAATGGCCAGGGCCGCAGCAATGACGAGTGACTTCTTCATGGTTGTCTCCCCTTACCGGATCGGATTGCGATCGGTCTCTTCGACGTTTCGAACAAGGCCGGTGTCGCCGTTCCGGCGGTCGCGGCGACGGCGGCACTCTACATGAGTCATCCAGGCACCGCCCAGTTCGGGATCGGCTGAGGGGTGCCGTCGTTATGCGACCCGGCGCCCGAGCGCGTGTGGAAGTTTGCGCTGCTAGGCGCTTCTGGCGGAATTCACCCTGTCGAGCAGGTACTGATCGAGGTTCACCAGGATCGGGGCGAGCGGGTTGTCCGGAATCTCGTTGGCCGCCTTTTCGGCGATACGGATGCGGTTGACGGCTTCGTCGAGTACGGCGTCGATGTAGCCGCCTTCAACCGTGAGCTCGATGACTCTCGTGATCGCGTCCTGGCTGTACGGCTTGCCGCCGGCAAGCAGCTCCCGTATCTCATCACCGTTTCGTCCCTCAGCGGCGAGCAGCACGGGCAGCGTGAACGTTCCCTCACCGATATCGGAACCTGCGGGCTTCCCGAGGAACTCGTCCGATGCGATGAGGTCAAGTACATCGTCGGTGATCTGGAACACCATGCCCATCTCCCACGCCCAGTCCGAGATTGCCTCCACCGTGTCGTGGCTGGCACCGCCGGTGATGGCCCCGAGTCGGGCGGACGTCCGGATGAGCGAGGCGGTCTTTCCCCCGATGACCGAGTAGTACCCGGCTGGCCCGTGGTCGAGGCTGTTGGTATAGATCAACTCGCGGACCTGGCCCTCGCACAGCGTCGCATAGGTGCGGGCAATGAGGGCGACCGCTTCTTCGCCGAGTGGCGCTGCGATCTCGGACGCTCTCGCGAGCAAGAAATCGCCGGCGAGGATTGCAACCGTGTTGGTCCAGTTGTCGTTGACGCTCGGAATACCGCGTCGCGTCTCGGCTTCGTCGATGACATCGTCGTGGTACAGCGAACCGAGGTGGACCAGTTCAACTGATACGCCGGCTTCGACGGGGTTGGATCCAGCGTCCGGTCCGAGTTCCGCCGCGACCTGGGCCAAGAGCGGCCGATAGCGCTTCCCGCCTGCGTTGAGTCCGTGTTGGGAGATCTCGGTCAGGAAGTCGGTTTCGGCCACCGTGACCTCGTTCAGACGGGTTTCGACGGCCCGCATTCGGTCCCATACTCGTGGGATGGGGACCAGCTGTTCAAAAATCGGCGTATCCACGGGGCACTGTGCTCCACTGGGGAATGCCGATGGTAGCGCCGGGGTTTCCAGTAGCAGTTGGGAAGACTTCGCTCAAGCCATGGGCGGTGATCCCCGTTGTTATAGGGGTGATTCCCTATACTGCGCGAGGCGCACCACTCTTGGAGCGCCAGAGATGTTTTGAGGGGTAACGAACGTGTTTGAGCGGTTTACAGATAGAGCCAGAAGGGTCGTTGTTCTCGCGCAGGAAGAGGCGCGACTTCTCAACCACAACTACATCGGTACCGAGCACATCCTCCTCGGACTGATCCACGAAGGCGAAGGCGTCGCCGCGCGGTCCCTCGAAGGCCTCGGAATCAACCTCGAATCAGTCCGCAGCCAGGTCGTCGAGATCATCGGTCAGGGCTCACAGGCACCGTCCGGCCACATCCCGTTCACGCCGCGTGCCAAGAAGGTCCTTGAACTGTCACTCCGTGAAGCCCTTCAGCTCGGTCACAACTACATCGGCACCGAGCACATCCTCCTCGGGCTGATCCGCGAAGGCGAAGGCGTTGCTGCACAGGTGCTTGTCAAGCTGGGCGCCGAACTCACCAAGGTCCGTCAGACGGTCATCCAGTTGCTCTCAGGCGTCCAAGGTGAGGAAGGCTCGGGCTCGGGTGCTTCCTCATCCTCCTCGTCAGGTTCACGTGGCGAGGGTTCGTCGTCAGGGTCCACCGTCCTCGATCAGTTCGGTCGGAACCTCACGCAGCTCGCACGCGAGCGCGACCTCGACCCGGTCATCGGCCGCGCCAACGAAATCGAGCGGGTCATGCAGGTGCTTTCACGCCGCACGAAGAACAACCCGGTCCTCATCGGTGAGCCCGGTGTCGGCAAGACCGCCATCGTCGAGGGTCTTGCGACGCAGATCGTCGACGGCACGGTCCCCGACACCCTCACGGACAAGCACATCTACACCCTCGACCTCGGGGCCCTCGTGGCAGGGTCGCGGTATCGCGGTGACTTCGAGGAGCGTCTGAAGAAGGTCCTGAAGGAGATTCGCACACGGGGCGACATCATCCTGTTCATCGACGAGATCCACACCCTTGTGGGAGCAGGTGCCGCTGAGGGAGCCATCGACGCAGCGAGCATCCTCAAGCCGATGCTCGCCCGCGGAGAACTCCAGACCATCGGTGCCACGACCCTTGAGGAATACCGCAAGTACCTCGAGAAGGACTCCGCGCTCGAACGACGTTTCCAGCCGATCCAGGTCGACGAACCATCCATCGCCGACACGATCCGGATCCTTGAGGGCCTCCGCTCCTCCTACGAGGAGCACCACAAGGTCGAGTTCACGGAGCAGGCTCTGGTCAACGCGGCCAACCTCGCCGATCGGTACATCGCAGACCGTTTCCTGCCGGACAAGGCCATCGATCTGATCGACGAGGCAGGATCGCGCATGCGCCTCCGCCGGTCAGGTCTTCCTGACGCCGTGAAGGAACTCGATGAGCGCATCGGCAAGGCTCGTTCAGACAAGCGCGAAGCGGTGGCAGCACAACAGTTCGAGCGGGCCGCCCAGCTCCGGGATCGCGAGCGCGAGCTCATCGCGGAACGCAAGGACGCCGAGTCGACCGCCGCAGAAGACGGTGGCGTCGTCACGGCCGTGATCGATGAGGAAGAAATCGCCCAGGTGCTCGCCCAATGGACCGGTATCCCCGTGCACCGTCTCACCGAGGAAGAGACCGAGAAGCTCCTCAACATGGAGGCAGAGCTCCACAAGCGCATCGTCGGGCAATCCGATGGCATCACGGCGGTTTCGAAGGCGATTCGTAGGACGCGTGCGGGTCTCAAGGATCCGAAGCGTCCCGCGGGCTCGTTCATCTTCCTCGGCCCGTCCGGTGTCGGTAAGACCGAGACCGCCAAGACGCTCACCCAGTTCCTGTTCGGTGACGAATCCGCTCTGATCCAGATCGACATGTCGGAATACATGGAAAAGCACGCCGTCAGTCGTCTGGTCGGTTCACCTCCCGGCTACGTCGGCTACGACGAGGGCGGTCAGCTGACGGAGGCAGTCCGTCGCAAGCCATTCTCTGTGGTGCTGTTCGACGAGATCGAGAAGGCGCACCCAGATGTCTTCAACATCCTGCTCCAGATTCTCGAAGACGGTCGCCTGACCGATGCCCAGGGTCGCACCGTCGACTTCAAGAACACGGTCATCATCATGACCTCGAACCTCGGGACCGCTGAGCTGCGCAAGAAGGCGATCGGATTCGCCTCCGCGGACGACGATGCCGACTACGACAAGATGCGGGCCAAGGTGATGGAGGCCCTCAAGACGCAGTTCCGTCCTGAGTTCCTCAACCGGATCGACGAGACCATCGTGTTCCACGAGTTGACGATCGACGAGGTCAAGCAGATCGTGGACCTGTTGCTGAAGCGGGTCACGACACAGCTTGAGTCCCAGGCGCTCGATCTGGCTCTCACCGATGATGCCAAGGAGTTGCTCGCCAAGAAGGGCTACGACCCACAACTTGGAGCGCGGCCGCTCCGGCGTGCCATCCAGCGGATGCTCGAGGACCCGATTTCGGAGAAGGTCCTGTTCCACGAGTTCCCCGCAGGGAGCACGATCCTAGTGACCGTTAGCGAAGAGGACCCGGAGTCACTTGCATTCGAGGCGATCACCGCTCCCGAGAAGCCACCCGTCGAGCTGGCGGAGAACTAACCGACAGCCCCGGGCCGAAGTCCGTTGGTGACGGCTCGGATGCTGCATCGGCGTCCGGTTCCCATGAGCCGCATCTGCCCCTGACACGTGTCGCCATCGCGTGTCGTTTGCTGCAAATGAACCTCTCGATCGCACGAAGTTCACAGGGACGAACCATTACACTTCCGGTGTTCGCCCGACAAGGGCCACTGGGTCCCTTTGCGGACGTTCTCAAGAAACTCGAAATGAAAGGGTGCACAATGCGCTCAGGATTCAAGCGTCGGGGAGCGGTTCTCGTACTGCTTCTCGCTCTCGCTCTCGTTGCCGCTGCTTGCAGCAGTGACGAAGGTGGCGACACGACCACAACTGCTGGTGACACGACCACGACCATGGGACAGATGGAAGACGCCGTCAAGACCTGTTTGGTCACTGACCTCGCCGGTGTTGACGACCGTTCATTCAACGCAAGTGCCTGGCAGGGTGTCCAGGACGCCATGGCCGCGGGCTATGCAACGGATGATTCGTTCTTCCTTGAGTCGACGGATGCCTCCGACTGGCAGCCGAACATCGACCAGATGATTTCCCAGGGTTGTGAGCACATCGTGACCGTTGGTTTCGCCCTTGGTGAAGTCACGGCCATCAATGCTCAAGAGCACACGGACATCACATGGACGATGATCGACAACGTTCTGACGGACGAAACCTTCGCACCCTTGGCGCTGCCGAACGTGCGCGAGCTCGTCTACCAGACCGATGAAGCTGCTTACGCAGCTGGCTATCTCGCCGCTGGCGTGTCCACGACCGGTGTTGTCTGCACCTACGGTGGTGCGAACTTCCCGACCGTGTCCATCTTCATGGATGGGTTCACACGTGGCGTTCAGTACTACAACGAGGTCAAGGGCACCGATGTCGAGGTCCTCGGATGGGATCCTGAGGCAGGCGATGGTCTGTTCACCGGAAGCTTCACGGACATGGAGCTCGCACGCTCCACGGCCGAAAGCCTCTTCCAGGAGAACTGTGACATCATCATCCCGGTCGGTGGTGCAATCAACCTGCCTGCAGGTGACGTCATCAACGATCAGGGCCTCAATGCTGCGATGATCGGCGTCGACGCCGACTCGTACGAGGCAATGCCTGAGCAGTACAAGCCTGTCTGGCTCACGACCGTGACGAAGGCGATTGCGCCGTTCGTCGCACTTGCTGTCCAAGAGCAGGTTGAAGGCACGTGGGGACCTGGTTCCTTCATCGGAAACCTCGCCAACGACGGTGTTGGTCTTGCTCCCTACCATGAGTGGGAAGACAAGATCGATGACGATCTCAAGGCTGAGGTCGAGCAGCTTCTTGCTGACATCAAGTCCGGCAAGATCGATGCGTCCTTCACCCCAGTCGGGTACTAACCCCCCGACTGCAGTCGATTGACAGAGCGGGCCCCTTCCTTTCCGGGAGGGGGCCCGTCTCTCGTTTTGGAGAAGGTTCCGCTTTCGCGGCCAAGGCAACGCGCCGGCATCTAAGATGCTGAGTGGTCCGGGTCGGGAGGCACGATGACATTGGAATTGCGTGGCATCACCAAGCAGTTCCCCGGTGTCCTGGCAAACGACGATGTGAACCTCTCCGTCGCCCCGGG
>CBDUOH010000031.1:0-22728 GCA_965368815.1 uncultured Acidimicrobiia bacterium | reverse complement strand
AGGTTTGGCTTCACGGGTAACTACCCCTTGCAAGGCGTCAGGAAAATGGCCCCACGTCGGGACCGAAGGCACATGGTATCGCCCCATCGGCACAAACAGCAACCGAATCCGGCGCGCAAACGCCAGCGCAGCCCCTGGTTCTCGCTGCTCTGCCCCTTGGATCAGGTCACAGACCTGATAGCGTTGCTGGCATGCCCATCCACCTATCAGACATCGAGGCCGCGCGCGGCCGCATCGAGTCGGTCGTCATCGAGACGCCGACGATCCCCTCCACCTCGTTCTCCCGGCTCATCGGCAGCGATGTCCTGCTCAAGGCCGAGAACCTCCAAAGAACGGGATCGTTCAAGATCCGCGGTGCCCTCAACGCCATCTCGCAGCTGACCGATGACCAGAAACAGCTCGGGGTTGTCGCTGCGTCTGCCGGTAACCATGCACAGGGGGTTGCGCTCGCTGCCGCCGAGCTCGGCATCCATGCGACGGTGTTCATGCCTGAAGCCGCAGCCATTCCGAAGGTCGCGGCAACCAGGGAATACGGTGCCGACGTCAGACTTGAGGGTGGCGACCTTGCCGAGGCGACCGATCTCGGATTGGCGTTCGCATCCGCCACCGGCGCCACGATGATCCATCCCTACGACGATCCCGACATCATCACGGGCCAAGGGACCCTCGGGCTCGAGCTCATGGAGCAGGTTCCCGACGTGGACACGGTGGTGATACCGCTCGGCGGTGGTGGGCTGCTCGCTGGCTCTGCCACTGCGATCAAGGCCATCCGACCCCAAACCCGGATCGTCGGCGTGAGCACCGAGGCGGTTCCCACCTATGTCCGGGCACGCGAGACCGGCAACCCGGTCCAGATCGACGGCGCACCCACGGTTGCAGACGGAATCGCCGTCTCACGGCCGGCGCGCATCTGTTTCGACATCATCGAGGAGCTCGTCGACGACCTCGTGACCGTGTCGGATCGCCAGATCACGGAGGCCGTCGCACTCCTCCTCGAACGCGCCAAATACCTGGTGGAGCCATCGGGGGCAGCGGGAGTCGCTGCCGTCATGAACGGCGCCATCGCCGGATCCGGCAAGACGGCGATCGTCCTGTCCGGCGGCAACGTGGACCTTCTGCTCCTCGACTCGGTCGTCCGACATGGGCTCGAGGCTCGCGGGCGGTTTGCCTCGTTCAGCGTCACTGTTCCTGACGAACCCGGGCATCTCGCCGAGGTGCTCCACCGCGTGGGAACCAAACGCGGGAACGTCCTGTCGGTGGAGCATCACCGCGAGGGAACCGGGCTCGAATTCGGTACCGTCAAGATCACGCTCTCGATCGAGACACGGGGTCATGACCACTTTGCGGCGATCATGGATGCGCTCGACGGCTACGCCGTGTCGTGACCTTCGCCACCCTGCGTGAGGGCTGCGCCGGACCCGGCTCCCCGCCTGCAACGACGGCTAACGCGGGGAATCCACCCAATCGGGTCTGGGAAGGGGCTCGTCATAGGCGACGGCGACGAGCGTGAGCGCGTGGGCAGGTGAAACACCCTTCGTGAGCGAACGATCGCCCGAGGCGAGGATCGCTGGCACATCATCAACCGCAGTTTGACCTTTGCCAACATCGGCCATCAGGGCCGCTATCGACCTGACCAGCTGATGGCAGAAGGCCTTCCCTCCGATGGAGAGCTCAACGTGATCACCGCTGCGGCGCCACTGCGCCCAATCGATTCTCCGCACGGTCGTGCGATTCTTGTAACGACGGCACAGCGCCGCAAAGTCGTGCTCACCGATGAGATGGCGGACCGCTGCGTTCATCGCTTCGACGTCGAGCGTCTCTCGGACGTGCCAGGTCCGATCCGCGAGCAACGGGTCGTGGATGTCCCGGTTGAAGATCACATAGCGGTACGCACGACCGGTGGCCGAGAAACGGGCATGGAAGTCCGCATCAACCTCGATCAGCCGGTGCGCGGCGATGTGTGGACCGAGCTGCTTGTTGAGCGAACGCAGGACATAGTCGGTGTCGAGCTGCCGGCTTTCGAACGACACGACCTGGTGTGCAGCATGGACGCCTCGGTCGGTCCGGCCGGCCACGAGCGTCGAGGCACCCGCCGTATGCGGTCGAAGCGCCCGTTCGAGTTCGCCCTGAACGGTCAGCTGGTCCTTCTGGATCGCATAGCCGTAGAACGGCGCACCGTCGTAGCTGAGATCGAGCCGGTAGGTCGGCATCAGAACAGCCTGAGGCCGCCGAGGATCTGCTGAATGATCGTCACGGCCACATACCCACCGATGGCGGCGCCGAACGCCTTGGATGTGTCCAGATCGGCGATGTACGTGACCCCTCGCGCCACGATGAGCACGAACCACGGCGCACCGATGAGCAGCACGACGAGGAAGTTGTTGGAGACCAGGTTGGCGAACACCAACAGGAGCAACGTCGGATAGGCAAACCCCGCAACACGCAGGAAGACCGCGAACGATCCGTGACCATCGAACAGATACCGCACGATGACATAGACGGCGGCCGAGTACAGGATCCAGAAGAACATGGCGGAGATGAGGATCTGGACGAGGTTGAACGGATTGAGCAATGTGCCGAACGAGATGCCGACGCCAAAGGACAGCAGGATCTGCGTCGCTGCGACGAGGATGGCTGCGTCGCCCGTTGCGCGATCATTGAAATCCATCCAGACGAATGCATCGCGCTCAAGCTTGACGGTTTGTAACAGGCGGTGGAATACGACGCCCAGGGTTCCCCCTCGGTATGCGGTCGCAAGGTTACTGCGAATGGTCGGGTTGCCATTCGTGCGCTGCCGTTTTCGGTGGCCACGCCTCAGCTAGCGTGGAGCCAATGTCCGGTCCATCAGATATCGCCGCGGTCGTCGGGGCCTACCACCCCGATGGTGACGAGATCTCTGTGGGTGTCGCCCGTGACGCACTCGGCTCAGGCAGGCCGATGTGGCCAAGGGATGAATTCGACCCGGGGCATTTCACGGCCTCAGGCTTCGTTGCATCGCCTGATGGTACGTCTCTGCTCCTGATCCACCACGCCAAGCTGGGCCGCTGGCTCCAGCCCGGCGGCCACTTCGAGTCCGGGGACGAGTCGATCGAAGCAGCGGCACGGCGCGAGGTGGCTGAGGAAACGGGGCTGACGGACATCGACCGTGTCGGGCTCGGTCTTGTCCGCATCGACGCGCACCCGATCCCTGCACGTGCCAACGAGCCGGGCCATGTCCACATCGATCTCGCCATGGGATTCATCGCCGGCACCGTGGACATCGCCGTCGTCGATGAAATCCTCGACGCACGATGGGTGCCGTGGGGTCAGCTCGCCGATTTCGGAGTCGACGATGCGATCCGCTGCGGCGCGGCCAGCCTCAGGATGCTGCTGGGCCGGCCGGGTCCGACAATGCACTGACGGCTTCCCTTGCGGCTCTCCGACCTTTGGTCGCGGCCACGAGGACGAACACGAGCAACCAGATGATCGCCGAGAGAGCCGCAAGGGCTCCAACGATGTTCGACGGGCGGAACACCAGAATTGCTCCTCCGATGACCGGCCCGATGCCCGCAAACCCGAGCAACACCCCGCCTGCCCGATGTGCCGCATCCCACGCATCGTCACTTCGCAGTGTCTCGATGGTTCGCAATCCGACTATCCAGTTCCGCCTGAGATTCCCGGAGCGTGCCCGACGACCGATGTCGAACAGCGCAAGGCCCACAATGACGAGGAGGACCGCCAGGAACACCGCGGTTCCCATCGGCATCGGATCCCACGCGTCAGCTCCGTTGAACATGCGGCGAGGATAACGAACCCGAAAGCACGAGAGCCGGTCCCGAGAGACCGACTCTGTGTTCGTAATCAGATGTCCTGACGCAAACCGTTAGACGAGTTCGACCTTCGCCATCTCGGCTCCGTCACCCTTGCGGGGACCAAGCTTCGTGATCCGGAGATAGCCACCGGGACGCTCTGCGTACCTGGGTGCGACGTCGTCGAAGAGCTTCGTCACGGCATCGTTGTTCTCGATCTTCTTGAGAATCGTACGACGGGCATGCAAGTCACCGCGACGGGCCTTCGTGATCACCTTTTCGGCGTACGGCCTGAGCACTTTCGCCTTGGCGTGCGTCGTGGTCACCTCTTCATGCTCGATCAGCGATGCGGTCAGATTCGCAAGAATCTTCCGCTGATGCGACGGGCTACCGCCGAGACGAGGGCCCTTCTTGGGACGTGGCATCAGACAGCGCTCGAATCTGCGTCTGCGTAGTTCTTGAGACCGAAACCGAGCTCGTCGAGCTTGGCAACGACTTCTTCAAGGCTCTTCATGCCGAAGTTGGTGATGTTGAGAAGGTCCTCTTCGGTCTTCTCGATGAGTTCGCCAACCGTCTGCACCTGGGCACGCCTGAGGCAGTTCCTTGGGCGCTCGGACAGGTCGAGTGCTTCGATGGGTAGATCGAGATGCTCTTGGCCCGATGCTTCCACCGGTGCAAGCTCATCAGGGACCAGAGCGTCGTACTCCTCCATCTCGGCGAAGAGCTCGAAGAGATTCCGAAGCGTGCCACCAGCAGACGAGATCGCCTCGGCAGGTGAGATCGAGTGGTCGGTCTCCACGTCGAGGATCAGGCGATCGAAGTCGGTGCGCTGACCGACCTGCGTGTTCTCGACGCGGTAGGCCACTTTGCGAACCGGTGAGAAGATTGAGTCGATCGGAATCACACCGATCGTGTCGCTCTTCTTGTTGCGGTCTGCGCTTCGGTACCCGACGCCACGCTCGGCGGTGAGCTCGATCTCGAGGTTTCCGCCCGACGACATCGTTGCGAGATGCAGGTCACCGTTGATGATCTCGACACCCGCTGGCGCGTTGATGCTCCCAGCGGTGACCTCGCCCGCACCCTTTGCGGACAGGTACAGCGTCTGGGGCTCCTCCACATCGATGCGAAGCACGACTTGCTTGAGGTTCAGGATCAGATCGACGACGTCTTCGACGACGCCATCGATGGTCGAGAACTCGTGCTGGACACCGTCGATTCGGACGGATGTGATGGCGGCACCAGGAATGCGCGCCAACAGCGTGCGTCGCATGGTGTTGCCAAGGGTATAACCGAAGCCAGGTTCAAGCGGCTGGACCACGAACTTTGATCGTTCGTCTGTCAGCTGTTCCTCTTCGATTGTGGGGCGTTGAGTGATGAGCACGTTCGCTCCTGTGTTCGACGGGATCGTCAGCTCTACTTGGAGTAGAGCTCGACGATGAGTTGTTCTTTGATTTCGGTGTCGATCTGTTCTCTGGAAGGCATTGCATCGATGGTGATGGTGCGCTCGTTCGTGTTCACCACGATCCACTCGGGGACCGAACGACCAACGGTGTCGATGGCATGCTGAATCGGGAGGATGTCCTTGCTGCGTTCCTTGATCGTGATGACGTCGCCGGTGCGGACCTCATACGAAGGAATGTCGACCTTGCGGTCGTTGACAAGGAAGTGTGAGTGGTTCACCAGCTGACGGGCCTGCGGGCGTGTGCTTGCAAAACCGGCACGGTACACGACGTTGTCCAGACGTGATTCGAGGATCACGAGCAGATTGGTACCTGTGATACCGCTCTTCTTCGCCGCGTTCTTGTAGTACTTGCGGAACTGCTTCTCGAGCACGCCGTACATGAACTTGAGCTTCTGCTTCTCGCGGAGCTGGATCTGGTACTGGGACTCGCGGATACGTCCACGACCGTGCTGACCCGGTGGATATGGCCGCCGGTCGTAGTACTTGGCTTTGTTCTCATCGAGGAGCTGGCGTGCACGACGGCTCACCTTGGTCCTTGGTCCTGTGTAACGAGCCATGACTAACGACCCTTCCGCTTCTTGGGCCTGCAGCCATTGTGGGGAACAGGGGTCACGTCCTTGATCCCGGTGATCTCGATACCCATGTTCTGGAGCGTCCTGATGGCGGTCTCTCGGCCGGAGCCGGACCCACGGACGATGACATCCAGCTTGCGGATGCCCATCTCCCCTGCCTTGCGCGCCGCCAGTTCGGCTGCGACCTGGGCAGCGTATGGCGTCGACTTGCGGGAGCCCTTGAATCCGACCGATCCACCCGATGTCCAAGCGGCGACCTTGCCGTCCTGATCGGTGATGGTGAGGATCGTGTTGTTGAAACTGGCCTTGATGTGGACCTGGCCGTGGGAGATCGTGCGCTTGTTGCGGCGACGCCTCGAAGTGGAGGCGGCGGCTGCGTCCTCGTCGGTGATCTGCGGTTGCACCTGTGGTTGCGATTCTGTGGTCATTACTTCGTGACCTTCTTCTTGCCTGCAATCGCCACTCGCTTGCCCTTACGGGTCCTCGCGTTCGTGTGGGTGCGCTGGCCCCGAACCGGGAGACCGCGACGGTGTCGCAGGCCCTGGTAGCAACCAATCTCGATCTTGCGCTTGATGTTCTGAGCGACATCGCGACGCAGATCGCCTTCGATCTTGTAGTTGGAATCTATGAACTGCCTGATCTTGAGGACCTCGGCATCGGTCAGGTCCCTGACCTTCGTGTCCATGTCGATGTCCGTCGCAGCCAGGATGGTGCGAGCGCTTGAACGACCGACACCGAACACATAGGTGAGTCCGATCTCGATCCGCTTGTCTCTTGGGAGGTCAACTCCGCCGATTCGTGCCATTAATCCTTACCCCTGACGCTGCTTGTGGCGTGGGTTCTGACAGATAACCCAGACACTGCCGTGCCTACGGATGACGCGACAGTTGTCGCACATCTTCTTCGCTGAGGCTCTGACTTTCATGCTGGTGATCCTGCCTCGGTACTCGGTCGGGACATTCGTCGGCGCCAAGCACGCAGGACCCGCACTGGGCCTGTGTGATTGACATCTACTCCGGCACTGGCCGAGCGAGACCGAGTTACCCCGGATGTGGATGCTCGACGGTCACCGATATCGACGATGTCGTCTGTTCACAACAAATCACAGCTCCGAAGAGCTGACTGCGCAATTGTATAGCCTCCGGATCCGTA
Organism: uncultured Acidimicrobiia bacterium; assembly: GCA_965368815.1. Taxonomy (GTDB): domain Bacteria; phylum Actinomycetota; class Acidimicrobiia; order Spongiisociales; family UBA5794; genus UBA5794. The sequence goes on along the minus strand of CBDUOH010000031.1, from coordinate 15,754 downwards.
GTGATAGGCGAAAGCGTTCGCCCCGCTACTTCTCTTGGACGAGCGTCACGCAGGTGGCTCGGACGTCGCCGGAGGTGTCGACAGATGACGGACAGTTCGTGATGTGGATCGACCTGCCATCACCGATCCACGTTTCGCTCTTCAGGGCGACTCCCTCTGCCGAGGTGAAGGAAGCCGAATTGCTCTCCCATTCCCCCGAATCGGACGCGACCCAGCCCTCATAGAACTCGACGACCGATTCGAAGCTGTCGATGTCGAATTCGAGTGACACCGATATGCCATCGGGTGCGTCAAGGGTCACAAGCACCTCGCCCCCGTCGGGGACCGCGATGTCCAGACCGTCGGGTATCTCTCCCCCGCCGAACGAGAACGAACCGTCCTCGGTCTCAAGCCTGATCTCGCCGCTGTCCTCATCGATCTCGACGTCGTCGACACCGTCGATGTTCTCGAGGATCTCTTCACTGATCGTCTCGCTGGCGGACTGGCAGCCAGCCATCAACAGGACCAACGCGGTCAGGGCCACGGCAATTGTCGGTCGTCGCATCTTCACTCCCCACTCCGATCTCGGCCATCCTACGCATTCGGGATCGATCCCCACCAGTGCGGACCGGTGCTGTGCCTACCCCGTCCGTGTCCACATGGACGTGACACCTTCTGCTGTGATGTTCAGGGTGTCACCGTCGCAGTCGTACGCCGCGGGAATCCAGTCGACCGCGGGCGGTGAGAAGGGAAGGACACCTCCGGGGAACTCGAACTCCTCACCGTCGATGAACACCTGCTGTTCGGCGGGAACATCCCCTGGCAACGAGACGTCGATGATCCCATCGTCCATCCGCCAGCTGCCTGTCCGTTCGTGATTGATGATCACCTCGAGTTCACCGGCGGGCGACGTCACGGCGAAGTTCCAATCGACCCGTCGGTCGATGAACGTACCGTCGGCTTCGATCACCGCCTGGTACACGCCCCCGACGTGGGCGAACGATGCACCTTGGAGTTCGGCGGCGCTCATCGATGCCGTGATCGCTTCGAAGAACGCCTCGGCATCGAGATTCCAGGTACCCACGAGGCATTCGGCGCCCCCGCCCGAACCTTGGGGTGCTCCTGTCGTCGAGGTCGTTGAGGTCGATGCGCTTGGTGCCTCGGTTGACGACGTGGCGCCACCACTCACCACCGTGGTGGTGGTCTCATCAGCGGCTCCTCCGTCACTGCTGCACGCCGCGGCGACCAGCATGATTGCGAGGGCGATGGTTGCTCGTCTCACGGATTCCTCCCGGGGTGAAGTGGCGAAGTATTGCCGAACATTATCGAACGAATGGAGGTGGCTGCTACTCGCCGCAGCCCTGCCCTGCGTTGATCGACGTCACGACGAACGCATCCGTCAATCCCGTCGTGAACCCCCACAGTCCGGTCCATTCCGCTGAACGGTACGTCCAGAACCCTTGCGAGGGATCGAAGAACGACTCCTCGAGCGAGAAGTCGGGTCCGTCGTAGGCTGCCTTGAGCTGGCCGACGGAGGATCCGATGCCGATACCTTCTGGTGTCGTGAGACCTGTCGGAGCGACGCGACCGTAGTAGTAGAACGTGTAGAAATGCTCGACACCACCGGACCAGAAGTCCGTGTCGCCATCGGTGAACAGGAGTTGGAGTGACGTCTGGTCACCAGCTCCCCATCGCACACCGCGCACGTGGGGCGACGGGCACACCCCGAACTTCTCCCAACCATCGGGGAACGAGTCGAGCCAGCCGGTGTCCTCCGTCGCCGGCCCGAGTACTGCTTCGAGAGCTGCAACGGTGTCATCATCGTCAAATCCGAAGTAGACCCAGGTTGCCCCTGCCCGGATACCTTCTGATGTGAGTTCGACCGTTGTGTCATCCACGGATGTCGTCGTCGTGACCGGAGCTGCCGTCGTCGTGGTCGTGTCGGGTGCCGCTGTGGTGGTTGTCGTGGGTGGCGGCGAGGTCGTGGTTGTTGTCGCCGACGTGGTTGACGTCGTCGTCAGCGTCGCGGGAACCGTGGTTGTCGTGTCGCCGCCAGACGAATCGCATGCGGCGATCAACAGGCCGATCGTGGCGGCTACTACGAATACTCGACGCATGGCGATCGTCCCTCAGTGGCTATTGATGCTGTCATCACGAAATGGTCGACGCGTCGAACACTAAACCACAACGAAGCATGATTCATGGTTTCGACCGGATGATGACGCAGGACTAGGACTCTTCGCCGACGAGGAGCGGTTCGGGAAGCGTCGACACAACGGTGCCCTCCGCCGTGAGAAGGACCGTGTGCTCGAAGTGCGCCGACCACCGGCCGTCGGCCGTCACGACGGTCCAATCGTCGTCGAGCACGATCGACGATGCGGTTCCCAGGTTGAACATCGGCTCTATCGCAAGCGCCATCCCCTTCTTGAGACGGAGGCCCTTTCCCGTCGTGCCATAGTTGGGGACCGACGGCGCTTCGTGCATCTGGCGCCCGATCCCGTGGCCCACGTACTCGCGGACGACGCCAAAACCGTGCGGAGACGCAACGCTCTCGACCGCTGCCCCGATGTCTCCGAGACGGTTGCCATGGACAGCCTGCTCGATGCCCGCCCACAGTGCGCGCTCGGTCACCTCGAGCAGCGTCGCCACTTCGGGCTCGGTCTCCCCGACCGCAACCGTGTACGCAGCATCGCCGTGCCAGCCTTCGTAGATCGCGCCCGCATCGATCGAGATGATGTCGCCCTGTTTGAGCTTGTAGTCGCCAGGGATACCGTGGACGATCGCCGAGTTCGGTGACGTGCAGATGACTCCTGGGAACGGGTTGTTCGGTCCTCCGTACCCGAGGAACGACGGTCGGCAATCCCTGTCCTTGAGCACCTCGCGGGCGAGAGCGTCGAGCTCGGCGGTTGTCACGCCGGGGGCAATGGCTTCCCTGGTCACGCGGTGCATCTCAGCGACGCATTGACCAGCGATGATCATCTTGTCGAAGTCGCCCTCGGTCTTCTTGGTGATCAGTCGAGTGCCGCCCATGATCCCTACCTGGCGAGGGCGGTCACGATACGCGCAAAGACATCGTGGACGGAGCCGACACCATCAACCGCCACCACGGCGTCGCTGTAATGGTCCACGAGCGGGGCAGTCTCGCTCGCGTACACGTCGAGCCGGTGACGAATCACGGACTCGGAGTCATCGGCACGCCCCTGCTCCTGCGCCCGGTTGAGAAGACGGTCCACGAGCTCGTCGGTTTCCACCTCGAGCAGGACGGCAACCTCGATGTCATCGTCGCCGATCGTGGCGCTGAGTGCCTCCGCCTGGGCGACGTTGCGCGGATACCCGTCGAGCAGATACCCACAGCGCGCGTCATCCTTTGACAATCGGTCCTCGACCAGGGCCAGGACGAGGTCGTCCGAAACGAGGGCGCCCGAGGCCATGACAGCCTCGACCTGTTTGCCGAGTTCGGAGCCTTCCGCAACCGCATCGCGCAGCATCGCACCTGTCGAGATGTGCGGGACGCCGAGAGCTCGGGCAAGCATCTCGGCCTGGGTGCCTTTCCCCGCACCGGGAGGCCCGAGGAAGAGAATGCGACGGCCCATGTGAATCTCCGTTTCGTTCGAGGCCCGACGATACGGTTCTACGTGAGGAAACCCTCATAGTTGCGCATCGTGAGCTGGCTCTCGATCTGCTTCGTGGTTTCGAGCGCCACGCCGGCAACGATGATGATCGATACACCCGAGAGACCCACCGGAACGTTCCAGAACCATCCGAACAGCGATGGGAGCACGGTGACCACAGCGAGGTACGCGGCACCGGGCATCGTGATGCGGGACAGCACGAACGACAGGTAGTTCACGGTGGCACGGCCCGGCCTGATGCCAGGGATGAATCCACCCTGGCGCTGGATCATGTCCGCCTGACGCTCGGGATCGAACTGGATCGCCGTGTAGAAGTAGGTGAAGAACACCACGAGGAGCGCCAACACGCCGATGTACCACAGCGATGGCGAGAACCCGCCTGCGCTCGACGACAGCATGTTGTCGTTGATCCAATCACGTACGGAGGCACCCCAGCCGGTCGACGGGAGTGCCGACGCGATGAGCGCAGGGAAGTACATGATCGACGTGGCGAAGATGACGGGAATGACCCCGGCCATGTTGACCTTGAGCGGGATGTAGGTGGATTGACCACCCATGACCTTGCGACCGCGCACGCGACGCGAGAATTGGACCGGGATCCGGCGTTGGCCCTGTTCGATGAAGATGATGCCGATCGTGAGCGCGATCATGATCGCCGAGATCACAACGAACTGGTAGGTCTGGGAATTCGTGTTGAGGATCACGAGTTGTGACGGGATCTGGCTGATGATCGACACGAAGATGAGCAGCGACATGCCGTTACCGATCCCGCGCTGTGTGATGAGCTCGCCCATCCACATCAGCAGAGCGGTACCCGCTGTCATCGTGATCACCACGATGATCACATTTCTCGGTGTGAAGTTCGGAATCAGGTCGATGCCGTTGGTGAATTGGCCGGAGTGGAACAGATAGGCGAACCCGGTCGACTGGAGCAGAGCCAGTATGACCGTGAGATATCGGGTCCACTGCGTGATGACCTTCCGACCCGATTCGCCTTCCTCCTGGAGTGCCTGGAGCTTGGGGATGACGACCGCAAGCAGCTGCATGATGATCGACGACGTGATGTAGGGCATGATGCCGAGGGCGAAGATCGACATCTGCGTCAACGCCCCACCGGAGAACAAGTTCAGGAGTCCTACGAAACCGGTCTGCTCCGCCTGGTCAGCGAAGCTACGGACCGCGCCGAGGTCGACACCGGGCACGGGGATCGTGGCGCCGAGCCTGTACAGCGCAAAAATGAACAGCGTGAACAGGATCTTGTTCCGAAGGTCTCTGATCCTGAAGGCGTTCCTGAAGGCGGTGAGCATTGGGTTCCAGTCGTTCTAACGGGTATGGGACGCTAGCGGACCCACACGAAGTGTGACGTCATCGACCGACGATTCCAGCGGGCGGGGTGCCATCACACCGACCACTCGCACGGAACTCGTCGGAATCGACAACACTATTCGATGACCTCGATCGATCCACCGGCAGCCTGGATCTTTTCGGCGGCACCAGCCGAGAAGGCATGTGCCTGGACGGTCAGGGCGACATCGAGGTCACCTTGGCCGAGCACCTTGATCTTGCCACGCTTGTTCACGAGTCCGGCATCGCGGATCATGTCGGGTGACACGGTCGTACCAGCCTTGAACTCGACGAGACGTTCGACGTTGATCACCGTGAACTCCTCGCGGTTCGGATTCTTGAAGCCTTTGAGCTTGGGAATCCGGCGCTGGAGTGGTGTCTGACCACCCTCGAAGCCCTGACGGACCTTGCTCCGTGCCTTGAGACCCTTGGTGCCACGGCCTGCAGTCTTGCCTCGACGGCCCGACTCACCACGACCGACGCGGATCTTTCGTTTCTTTGACCCGTCTGCGGGTTTGAGATGGTGGAGTTTCATCAGATTTCCTCTACTTCGAGCAGATGCTTGACCGCGTGCACCATGCCGCGCACGGACTCGTTGTCAGGCCGTTCCACGCTCGAGTTGATCTTCTTGAGCCCGAGGCTCTCGACGGTGGCGCGAGCCTTCGGCTTCTCACCGATCAGGCTGCGCCGCAAAGTGATTCTGAGTGTCGATGCCATGAGCTATGCCTTTGTCCTCATCATCTCGGACGAGTTGTATGCAGCAAGCAGGGCAGGCGGGAAGATTTCCTCAGCGCGCTTGCCCCGTGCCTTGGCGACCTTGTCGGGCCGCTGCTGACTCTTGAGAGCGTTGATGGTTGCACCCGCAACATTGATGTGCGTCGGGGAACCAAGCGATTTCGCCAGCACGTTGTGGATGCCCGCAGCGTCGAGGATCTGACGCACAGCGCCACCAGCGATGACACCCGTACCGGGTGCAGCGGGCTTGAGGAGCACCCTGCTCGCACCGTGGACACCGATGATCTCGTGGATGATCGTGTCTCCGGCCATCGGGACGTCGAACATCTCCTTGCGTGCAAGTTCGAACGCCTTCTGGATGGCTGCGGGGACTTCCTTGGCCTTGCCGTAGCCGACCCCGACCTTGCCCTTGCCATCGCCGACGGCGACAAGCGCCGTGAACGAGAAACGACGACCGCCCTTGACCACCTTTGCCACGCGGTTGATGGCGATGACCCGCTCATCGAATTCGGACTGCTCGCGCTCGCGACCCCGCCCGCCTTCGCTACGGCGCGAACGCTTGTCGCGTCCTTCGCCGCCACCGGCTCCGCCTCCGCCCTTGCGGTTCTGTGACTTGCCTCGCTTTGCATCGCCGGGCTTGCCCGGTGCTGCGGTCGCGTCATCCTTGGATGCCTTGGCCCGCTTGGGAGCAGCAGTGGTCGATGCCGCTGCCGGAGCCGCTGCGGCCTTCGGCGCCTCAGGCGCTGTATCGGCTGCCTCAGGCGCGGCTTCCGCTGCCTCAGGCGCCGTGTCGGCTGCCTCAGGCGCGGCTTCCGCTGCCTCGGGTGTCACGACATCCTCGGTGGGTTCGGTTGGGTTCTCGGGTGTATTCGTTGTCATCGATTGCTCCTAGAACTCGAGTCCGGATTCGCGTGCGGCATCAGCCAATGCACGGATCCGGCCGTGGTACTTGTAGCCACCGCGATCGAATACGACCTTGGTGATTCCGGCGTCCTGAGCACGCGCCCCGATGAGCTTGCCGACCTCGGTCGCTGCCTCGATGGTGAGCGTCTCGGCCTTGACGGCCGACTCGCTCGACGAAGCTGCAGCGAGCGTACGACCACTGTCGTCGTCGATGAGCTGGACGTATATGTGCTTGTTCGACCGGAACACAGCCAGGCGCGGACGCGCCGGCGTGCCATGAACAGATTTGCGGACTCTGAAGTGCCTGCGACGGCGAGCCTCCGTGCGTGTGCCCCTCATGCGGTAACTCCTGCCTTACCGGCCTTGCGGCGCACGCGCTCGTCCGTGTACCTGATTCCCTTGCCCTTGTAGGGCTCCGGCGGGCGGACGGCACGGATGTTTGCGGCGACCTGACCGACCAATTGCTTGTCGATTCCTCCGACGACGATCCTCGTCGGCTCGGGAACCTCAAATGTGATTCCTTCGGGTGCGTCGATCTCAACGGGGTGCGAGAACCCGACCTGCAGCTCGAGCTGGGAGCCCTTGAGCGCGGCACGATACCCGACGCCGACTGCTGTCAGTTCCTTCGAGTATCCCTCGGACACTCCGATCACCATGTTGTTGATGAGCGAGCGCATGAGCCCGTGCAGAGCTCGCGTTTCGCGTTCATCATTGGCACGGTCGACGGTGACCACGCCGTCGTCAACCGTCACCGTGATCCCGTCGTTGAGTGTTTGTTCGAGGGAGCCCTTCGGTCCCTTGACACCAACGACGTTCCCCTTGACGGAGACTTCCACTCCACTCGGGAGCGTGATGGGGTTCTTTCCGATTCGACTCATGTCACCACACCTTGCACAGGACTTCGCCACCGACGTTGCGACGGCGAGCCTCCCTGTCGGTCATCACGCCCGTTGAGGTCGAGACGATCGAGACGCCGATACCGCCACGAGTGCGTGCGATGTCCTGGGCGCCCTTGTAGACACGGTGCCCCGGCTTCGACACACGCTGGATGCCCTGGAGCACACGCTTGCGATTCGAGTCGTACCGGAGCGTGACGACGAGCTCGGAACCGACCTCACCGTCTTTCGTCTTGTACCCGTCGATGAAGCCTTCTTCCGAGAGAATGCGAGCAATCTCTTCCTTGATCTTCGACGTCGGCATGGTGGTCTCGGGGTGGAGCGCCGTGTTGGCGTTCCGGATCCTCGTGAGCATGTCTGAGATTGGATCTGTATACATCGTTACCACGACGCCTTTCTGATCCCTGGCAACTCACCGCGGTGAGCCATGTCACGGAGGGCGATGCGGGACAGACCGAACTTGCGGAAGTAGCCACGGGGCCGTCCTGTCACGTTGCACCGATTGCGATACCGGGTCGCGCTCGCGTCACGAGGCATCTTCGCGATGGCGGCATACGCCTCACGCTTGTCCTCATACGAGGCGTCCGGGTCCTTGATGATCTTGATGAGCTCTGCACGTCGATCCGCATGGCGAGCGACGAGCACAGCGCGCTTGTTGTTCTTGGCGACTTTTGAAGTTTTCGCCATCAGGCACCTACCTGCTGTCGACGGAATGGGAACCCGAATGCATCGAGGAGGGCTCTCCCCTGCTCATCGGTCTCCGCGGTGGTCACCAGAGTGATGTCCATACCGCGGACCTTTTGTACTTTGTCGTAGTCGATCTCCGGGAAGATCAACTGTTCGGTCACACCGAAGCTGTAATTGCCACGGCCATCGAATCCCTTGGGGCTGAGGCCACGGAAGTCTCGGATGCGAGGAATCGCGAGTGCCACAAGCCTATCGAGAAACTCCCACATCCGATCACCGCGCAGCGTGACATGTGCCCCGATCGCCTGACCCTCGCGAACCTTGAAGTTCGAAACGGACTTGCGGGCGCGGTTCACTTTCGGCTGCTGACCGGTGATGATCCGGAGATCCTCGACCACACCATCGATCAGCTTGGCATCGGCAGCTGCATCTCCAGCACCCATGTTCACCACGATCTTCGTGAGACGGGGTACCAGCATGACGTTGTCAAGTCCGAGATCGTCCTTGAGCTGGTCCTTGATTTCGCTGTTGTACTTCTCTTTGAGTCGTGGTGCCATTAGAGGTCACCTCCACATTTGCGACACACGCGGTACTTGTTGCCGTCGTCGTCGAAACGTGCCCCGATCTTGGTCGGTCCACACTCGGGACAGACGATCATCACGTTCGACGCGTCGATCGGCATGTCCTTGTCGATGATCCCACCAGTGTTGACCTCGCCGGTCGCACGCTGATGACGCTTGGCTGTCGCGACGCCTTCGACGATGATCCGGTTCTTGTCCGGGAACACCTTGGCAATCTTTGATTCGGTGCCTGCGTCCTTACCTGCGATCACCATCACGGTGTCTCCACTACGGAGCTTCATCACAACACCTCCGGAGCTAGTGAAACAATCCGCATGAACTTCTTGTCTCGGAGTTCACGGCCGACGGGACCGAAGATTCGGGTGCCGCGTGGCTGCTGCTGATCGTTGATGATCACACACGCGTTCTCGTCGAAGCGGATGTACGACCCATCGGGCCGACGGTTCTCCTTGCGGGTCCGCACGACGACAGCCTTGACGACCTCGCCCTTCTTGACGGTTCCGCCGGGAATCGCTTCCTTGACGGTGGCGACGATGACGTCACCGACCGACGCGTAGCGCCGACCGGACCCGCCGAGCACGCGGATGCACAGCACCTCGCGCGCTCCCGAGTTGTCTGCGACCTTGAGTCGCGTCTCTTGCTGAATCATCGAGCACGCTCCACGACTTCGGCAACCCGCCACCTCTTCGACTTCGACAAGGGTCGGGTCTCGATGATGCGGACGGTGTCTCCGATGTGGGCATCGTTCAATTCGTCATGCGCGTGGTACTTCTTGCGAACAGGAATCGTCTTGCCGTACCGGGCGTGGCGCTTTGCGTCCCGCACCTCGACTGTGACCGTCTTGTCCCGCTGGTCGGAAACGACGATTCCGACGCGTACCTTGCGGCGTGCGCGTTCCATCTACGCCTCCTCCTGCTGTGACTGCCAAGCTTCGATCTCCTGCTCACGCATCACGGTGGCGATGCGGGCAACGTCGTGCTTCACCTCTTTGAGGCGCGCAGTGTTGTCAAGCTGGTTCGTGACGAGTTGGAAGCGCAGATTGAACAGCTCTTCTTTCGCCTCGTCCAACTTCTGTTCGAGTTCTCGGTAATTCAGCTTGCGAAGTTCCAGGGCGTTCATACGTCCTCCCGCCTCACGAACTTGGACTTGACGGGGAGCTTGTGAGCCGCAAGACGCATGGCCTCTTGGGCAAGGTCCTCATCGACGCCCGACATTTCAAACATCACACGACCCGGCTTGACGACGGCAACCCAGTACTCGGGATTTCCCTTGCCTGAACCCATCCGTGTCTCAGCCGGCTTCTCGGTGATCGGCTTGTCCGGGAAGATGGTGATCCAGACCTTCCCGCCACGCTTGATCTTGCGGGTCATCGCGATACGAGCCGCTTCGATCTGACGGGAGGTGATCCATCCACGTTCCTGGGCCTGGAGACCGTAGTCGCCGAATGACACCCTTGTGCCGCCCTTTGCCTTGCCCTTCATCCGGCCCGTCTGGACCTTGCGATACTTTGTGCGCTTTGGCATCAACATGGGCTACTCCTCCTCGTCAGACGTATCCGGAGCAGCCACTTGGGAAGCGTCAGACGCCTCCTCGACTTCGGAAGTGCTCGCCACTTCCTCGGCGGCTTCCGTGGCAACCTCGTCGGTGCTCACGGCGGCGGTCTCTCCAACAACTTCCTCAGCGACAGCCGGAGCTGTTGCGTCCTCGATCGCCGCATCACCCGACACGGCTGCACGCGCTTCCTCGAGCTCGACCTCGGCCTCGGCTGCAGTGACCTTCTTGCCACCACCGGCCTCGATGAGACGGCTCCCGCGCTTGCCACCACCGGCTTCGACGACACGCTTGCCGCCCCCAGCCTCGATGATCCGCTTCTCCTTGCCACCAGCTGCGGCTTCGGCGCGTGACTTGACCGACTTGCGGTGACCGGTGTCCTGCGCTCCTCCGGCAGCCAAACGGGCTTCGGCGGAGGTGCGGCCACTCGTGCGCTTCATGATGTCGCCCTTGTACACCCACACCTTGACGCCGATGGCACCGACCGTCGTCGAAGCTGTCGCCTCGCCGTAGTCGATGTCGGCACGGAGCGTGTGCAGCGGCACTCGTCCCTCGAGATACCACTCGCGGCGACCCATGTCTGCACCACCGAGTCGACCGGATGCCTGCACACGGACGCCTTCGGCGCCTGCCTTGAGGGCGGTCGATACGGTGCGCTTCATGGCGCGGCGGAATGAGACACGACCTTCGAGCTGATCAGCGACGCTGCGGGCAAGCAACGTTGCGTCAAGCTCGGGGTTGTGCACCTCGATGACATTGAATTTGACTCTGCGTCCTGAGATCTTCTCGAGACCGGCACGCATGCGCTCCGCCTCGGATCCTCCACGTCCGATGACGACACCGGGGCGACCGGTGTGGACATCGACCTGGACCTTCTTGTCACCGATGCGCTCGATATCGATGCGCGAGATGGCTCCACGAGTGAGCTCGGTGTTGAGGAAGGTCCGGAGACGGTGATCTTCTGCCACGTTGGAGGCGTATTCCTTGTCGCTGTACCAGCGCGCCGTCCAGTCAGTGACAATTCCAAGACGCAGACCGTATGGATGGCTTTTCTGCCCCATCAGGCATCCTCCTCCCGGCCGATGACATCGGCCTGGTCGTCTGCGACAACAATCGTGATATGGCTCGTGCGCTTGAGGATCTGCGTTGCACGGCCACGCGCACGGGGACGCCAACGCTTGAGCGTCGGGCCCTCGTCTGCGTATGCCTGTGCGACGAAGAGCTCGTCGGCGTCGAGTGCGAAATTGTGCTCGGCGTTTGCCACCGCTGAATCAAGAACCTTCTTGATGGTGGTTGCGGCCTTGCGGTTCGTGAACTGCAGCACCGCTTGCGCCTCGTCGACGGGAAGGCCCCGGACGAGATCAAGCACGCGACGCACCTTGTATGGCGACTGACGCACGTATTTTGCTTGCGCGCGGGCGTTCATCGTTTCCTCGCTGCTGCATCGATCATGTGGCCGCGGAACGTCCGCGTCGGGGCGAACTCCCCGAGCTTGTGCCCCACCATTGATTCCGAGATGTATACAGGGACATGCTTGCGACCGTCGTGCACCGCAATGGTGTGACCGACCATCTCCGGGATGATCGTCGAGCGTCGGCTCCACGTCCGGATGACTCGCTTGTCGCTACCGGAGTTCGCCTTCTCGATCTTCACCAAGAGGTGCTCGTCGACGAACGGCCCCTTTTTCAGGCTTCTCGCCATGGCTTACCTCTTACCCTTCTTGGCACGGCGGCGCACGATGTACTTGTCGCTCGCCTTGTTCTTCTTGCGGGTCTTGCCCTCCGACTTGCCCCACGGGCTCACCGGGTGACGACCACCTGAGCTACGGCCCTCGCCACCACCGAGTGGGTGGTCGACCGGGTTCATGGCAACACCACGCGATTGCGGGCGCTTGCCCTTCCATCGATTGCGGCCGGCCTTGCCGATCTTGATCAGCTCGGCCTCCGTGTTTCCGACCTGACCGACGGTTGCCCGGCAGTCGAGTTCGACCTGTCGCATCTCGCCCGAAGGCAGCCGAAGCAGAGCAACGTTGTTCTCCTTCGACATGAGCTGGACTGCGGTACCGGCCGAACGCCCCATCTTGGCTCCACCGCCAGGGCGAAGCTCGACCCCGTGGACGACCGTACCCGTCGGGATGTTGCGCAACGGCAGGGCGTTCCCAGGACGGATCTCGGCACCCGATCCAGATTCGAGCAGGTCACCGACGGCGATACCGACCGGTGCAAGGATGTATCGCTTTTCGCCATCGACGTAGTGCAGGAGTGCAATGCGGGCGTTGCGGTTCGGGTCGTATTCGATGGAGGCCACCTTGGCGGGGACACCATCCTTGTTCCGACGGAAATCGATGATGCGGTAGCGCCGCTTGTGTCCGCCACCACGGTGGCGCGACGTGATACGACCGTACGAGTTGCGACCCGACGACCGTGTCTTGGGAGCGAGCAGGCTCTTCTCCGGTGTCGACTTCGTGATCGAGTCGAAGTCGGAGACCGTCTGGAATCGACGCCCCGGTGATGTTGGTTTGAGTTTCTTGACGCCCATGATCTATACCTCGAACACGTCGATTGAGTCGCCATCGGCGAGTGTGACGACAGCGCGTTTCGTGTCCTTGCGCTTTCCGATCGTCCAGCCGGTGCGCTTCTTCTTGCCCTGACGGTTCATCGTGTTGACCGATACGACCTTGACGTCGAAGATCTGCTGGATCGCTTGCTTGATCTCGGTCTTGTTCGACCGACGATCGACGATGAATGTGTAACTGTTGTTGTCCGAGACGAGGTCGTACGACTTCTCCGAGACAACCGGTTGGAAGATGATGTCGCGTGGATTCTTCATGCTGCATCATCCTCTCGAGAGCCCTTGACACCGGCCGCGTGCTCCTCGGTTCCCCGTGGTGCACCCTGCCCGAGCTCAAGTGTTCCCTGACTCATGATGATCGTGTCTGCCCACAAGACGTCGTATGTGTTTGCCTGCCCAAGGTTGTGAGCGATGACACCATCGATGTTGCGGAACGACTTGATGGCTGTTCTTTCGTGGTCCTCGGCGATGAGGAGCACCTTGCCTGTGGCACCCATGGCGGCCAGCAACGATGTCGCGTTCTTCGTCCTGGGTGTGTCCCAGGCGTCGAACGATTCGACAACTTTGATCTGACCCTCACTGGCGCGGACCGACAAAGCGCTCCGCAGGGCGAGACGACGCATCTTCTTGGGTGTGCGCTGGCTGTAGTCGCGGGGCTTCGGCCCATGTGCGACACCACCACCGGCCCACTGTGGAGAACGAATCGATCCGTGACGTGCACGACCGAGGCCCTTCTGCGCCCATGGCTTACGACCACCACCACGTACCTCGGCACGTGTCTTGGTCGAATGTGTACCGGCACGCCTGGCCGCGAGCTGTGCGGTCACGACCTGGTGCATGACCGCCGTATTCGGCTCGATGCCGAAGATGTCAGCATTGAGTTCGACAGTGCCCTTGGCAGTTCCGTCTGCAGCGAACAGCTCGGCTGTGATCGTGTCAGCCATTGGCCTTCACCGCCTCCCTGATGACAACAATGGCCCCTTTGGGGCCCGGGATGGCACCACGAAGCAGCACGACGTTGCGATCCGCATCGACCTGGATCACGTCAAGATTCATCATCGTGACCTGATCCCCGCCCATGCGACCCGGCATACGCTTGCCCTTGAACACGCGTGCAGGAGTCGCGCAGGCGCCGATGGCACCCGGAGCACGGTGGACCTTGTGGGCACCGTGGCCAGCACCCTGACCCTTGAAGTTGTGACGCTTCATGACGCCGGCGAATCCTTTGCCCTTCGAGATGCCCGTGACGTCGGCCTTCTGGCCGGCGGTGAGCACATCACCGATGGTGATCTCCTGTCCGAGCGTGTATGCATCGGCGTCCTCGACCCGAACCTCGACGACGTGACGATGTGGCGCAACGCCAGCCTTGGCGAAGTGCCCTGTCGCTGGGCGACCGGCCTTGTCAGCGGCGAGCTCCTTGAACGCGATCTGGATCGCCGAATAGCCGTCCGTCTCGACACGCTTGATCTGCGTGACGACGACCGGACCAGCCTTGACGGCGGTCACGGGAACCGCTTGGTGCTCGTCGTCGAAGATCTGGGTCATACCCAGCTTCTCTCCGATGATTGCGTTCATGTCTTGATCTCTACTTCCACGCCTGCCGGGAGGTCGAGACGCATGAGCGAATCGACCGTCTTGGGTGTTGGTTCGAGGATGTCGATGAGCCGCTTGTGGATCCGCATCTCGAAGTGTTCCCGCGATGTCTTGTCGACGTGCGGTCCACGGATGACGGTGTAGCGATGGATCTTCGTGGGCAGGGGAACCGGCCCTTTGATCTTCGCCTGGGTACGGGTCACCGTCTCCGCGATTTTCCGCGCCGACTCGTCGACGACCGTGTGGTCGTACGCCTTGAGGCGGATACGGATCCGATGCTCGTTTGCCATTTCAATAACTCTCTTCGTTCGTTCGTTTCGAGCTTGGTGCTCTACTCAATGATCTTGACAACACGGCCAGCACCAACCGTGCGGCCACCCTCACGGATAGCAAACCGCAAACCCTCATCCATAGCAATCGGCTTCCCCAACGTCACCGTCATCGCCGTGTTATCACCAGGCATCACCATCTCAGTCCCATCAGGCAACTTCACAGCACCCGTCACATCCGTCGTACGGAAATAGAACTGCGGCCGATACCCATCAAAGAACGGGTTATGACGCCCACCCTCATCCTTGGTCAAAATGTAAACATTGGCCTCAAACACCGTATGAGGAGTAATCGAACCCGGAGCCGCGATCACCTGACCACGCTCCACATCATCCTTCCCAATACCACGCAACAACAAACCAACATTGTCACCCGCACGACCCTCATCCAAAAGCTTGCGGAACATCTCAATACCCGTCACCGTCGTCGACTGCATATCACGCAAACCAATGATCTCAACCTGATCACCAACCTTGAGCACACCCTGCTCAATACGACCAGTCACAACCGTCCCACGACCCGTAATCGAAAACACATCCTCAATCGGCATCGCAAACGGCTTATCAGTCTCACGAACCGGTTCCTCGATATACGAATCAACCTGCTCCATCAACTCCAAAATCTGAGCAACAGCAGCCTCGTCACCCTCCAAAGCCTTCAAAGCAGACCCACGAACAACCGGAACATCATCACCAGGGAACTCATACTCATTCAGCAGATCCCTGACCTCCAACTCAACCAGATCCAACAACTCATCATCATCAACCTGATCCGTCTTATTCATAAACACAACAATCGCCGGCACACCAACCTGCAACGCCAACAACACATGCTCACGAGTCTGAGGCATCGGACCATCAGCAGCAGACACCACCAAAATCGCACCATCAACCTGAGCAGCACCCGTAATCATGTTCTTCACATAATCAGCATGCCCCGGCATATCAACATG